>CAUSIL010000024.1:0-14757 GCA_963531395.1 uncultured Campylobacter sp. | reverse complement strand
AAAGAACTACGAGATCTCAAAACAAAGCGCAAGCCGCTTTCCGCTTAAATTTAGCGACGAAAACGTAAGGGCGCTGGCATCATCGCTGCTGGGGCAAAGCTACGGCTGGGGCGGGTTTGGCGGCAAGCGCGACTGCTCGCTGTTTTTGCAGGATTTCCTGGGTAGCTTTGGCGTGTGGCTACCCAGAAACTCAAAGGCGCAAGGTCAAATCGGCAAGGTCGTAAGCCTAGCAAATTTAAGCGCGGAAGAAAAACTACGCATCATCAAAACGCAAGCCGTGCCGTATAGAACGCTATTTCACATGAACGGGCACATCATGCTCTACGCGGGCCTGCGCGGCGATGAACCGCTCGCCGTGCACGACGTCTGGGGCATCCGCACGAAAGATAACGGCAGAGCCATGATCGGCGGCGTGGCGATCACGACGCTAAAAATCGGCTCGGACGTAGCAGATATCGATCCAAAACGCCTGCTGGTCTCGCGGATAAATTCGATGAATACCTTTGAGGTGGCTAGCGGCGAGGAGGCAGCGCGCGCGAAAAAATCGGCGATCGAAAAAGCCTACGGCGTGAAAATCGTTGGCAACGAGGTGATTTTCGCGGACGGCAGTAAAATTAAATTTGACGACGGCGAGACAAAGGATACCGCCCGTCTGCTAAATCTAGCCGACGTCGAGGATACTTTTGCGCAGCCTTATCCGCTATTTAAGCCTCTAGCGCTACCTAGCAATGATGCGGGCAGATACCGAAACTACGAGCTTTTGGATAAAATTTACGGCGCGAGCGAGGCGGAAGTAAAGGCAAATTTAACCGACGTCGTTTGGCTAAAAAATCACGGCGGCAAAACGTTTAAATTTAACTCCAAAAACGGCGCGGCGGCAGCTCTACAAGCCGTCTCAAACGAGCTTGACGCGCTAGCGGCGCAAAAGCCCGAGCTGCTAAAATTTTTTGACAATCCGTCGGGTACCTTTAACTGGCGCGTGATCGAGGGCACCAAGCGCAAGAGTGCGCACTCCTACGGCATCGCGATCGACATAAATACCGACAAGAGCGACTACTGGCGCTGGAGCAAGGACGGCAGCTACCGCAATCAAATTCCCGAGGATATCGTGCGCGTTTTTGAAAAACACGGCTTCATCTGGGGCGGGCGCTGGGTAAGCTTTGATACGATGCACTTCGAGTATAGGCCGGAATTTGGGCATCTAAGATAAATTTGACGGCTGTTTTAACGATAAATTTGGGCAAATTGGGCCCCAATTTATCGTTATATTTTGGCTGGCAGCGAGGCGTCACTGTCCGTAAATTTAAGCTACAATCAAGAAGGTGCGAATAAATTTTGTTTTGCCGCTTTTTGGCGTAAAATTTAAGGCAAACGACACGAAAAATCTATCGCTTCGGCGGCAAATTTGAGCTAAACCGGACTTAGACTTGCCGTCAAATTCGGCTAAATTTTTAGTAAAAGCTGGATTAAATTCGGCGGTTTGATTTCATCAAGCGTAGCATTTCCGCGTTTACGTGTTTTTAACATTTGGCAAAAATTTGCAAGCGGTCGCAAGAGGCTTGCTGCCCTTTTGCGATTTGTTAAATTTAGCTTTGGCATAGGCTGGGCGGTTAAATTTGAGACTGAAACGACGCGGTCTTGGTTTAGCCTACGTTTTATGATTTTTGTAGTTCGTAAATTTTGCGCTAGCGTGGCAAAGTGCGATAAAATTTGACCCGGCTTTTTTTAAACTTAGGGCGGCGATTTACAGTTTTTACAAATTTTACGCCGCTTGCAAATTTCTTGGCGTTTGTTTTAGGGCTACGTTTTGCTTACCGAATTTGACTACGATTTGATTATGCCAAGCCTAAAGACTCCGAAAATCTTACCGTAAAATTTAGATAGAATTTCAAGCGGCAAATTTTTCAAAGTCGCGCTAGAAATTTGATACGCACAAATTTATAACAACGTTTGCGCCGCTCGCTAGCAGCATAAACCAAATTTTACTAACAAACTAAAGATGTTAAATTTTACCGCCTTATGTTACTGCGATCTCGATACTTTTACTTATAAACGTCTCTTGCAGCTTGCTTTCAAACATCCGCTTGATCTCGCTTCCAAGTACGCAGTTACCTTTTTGCTCGAGGCGGTAGATCACGTTTCCTTCTTCGCCCGGGCTTAGGCAGACGCAGTTAAAATAACTCTTATCTGAAGAATTGTCCGAGACAAGGTAAACAAGCCCGTCTTCAGGGATAAAATTTCCCTCCTCCAGCCCGCGCGGCGTGGACATTATCTTTATCGCCGCTCCGGCGTGAAATTTCGCGCTGCCAGCTATATCTTTAACGTTTATCCACTCAGCCATTTTGCGCTTCTTTTTCTAAATTTAGCTCCGCAAGCGCGCTCTCGCCGATGATGCGAACGCCTAGATTTTTTAGCGCCGCTGCGGTTAGGCCGTCACCGCTAACGAGTCGCCCGGTAAAACTTCCGTCATATATCTCGCCGCTTCCGCAGCTTGGGCTTCGCTCTTTTAAAATAGCGATTTTACAACCATTTTCGCGGGCGATATCGGCGCAAATTTGCGCACCCAAAACAAACTCGCGCGTCACGTCGTGACCGCTAAATTTAGTTATCACCCGTCCGTTTGAGCAAATTTCGGCAGGTTCGCGCGGGGTCGGCAGTCCGCCCAGATACTCCGGGCAAACGGCGATGAGCTCGTAAATTTGCCCAAGTTTGGCAAGCTCGCCCGCGCAAATCGCGTCTGCGTTATTGCCGCCGTTATACTTGCAGTTTTCGCCGAGCAGGCAGGCGCTGATTAAAATTTTGGGTTTATTTTTCATCGTTGGTTCCAAATTTGATAGTTCGGCAAGCGTTATTTCCTCAAAATTTACTAACGCTTCGGACGGCAAATTTAAATGCATTCGTCAAATTTAGTCGAATTTGAGCCGACTCGCGCAAACGCAAAGCCGACCCAAAACGCCAAATTTTAGCCTAAAGCCCGGCCTCTTTTTTGATCTTATCTATATACATTTGACGCAGTATCGGCACGTATTTGCCGACTTTACCGCCGTTTATCGGCTTGCCGTCGGCCTTGACGACGGGCAGTAGCGGTAGCGTCGCAGCCGAGATAAACACCTCGTCGGCTTCGTAAACGTCCTGCATCGTAAACGGTCGCTGCCTGATCTCTAGCCCCGCCTTTTCGGCAAAACCAAGGATCACTTTGCGGCGGATACCCGGCAAAATCTCGTTTGAGAGCGGTTTGGTTATCAGGACGTTATCTTTTATGATAAACGCAGACGAGCTAGTAGCCTCGGTTACAAAGCCGTTTTCGACCATGAATCCCTCGTATGCGCCGGCTTTTACGGCTTGTTCTTTGGCATAGCACTGCGCCAAAAGCGAGATCGATTTGATGTCGCGGCGCTTCCAGCGGATATCCTCGACGCTAACGACCTCGATACCGGTCGCGGCGTCAGGGTTTGCGACGATATCTTTTTCGTAGCAAAACACGAAACAAGTCGGCTTTAAGCCTTTTATAAATTTAAAATCCCTATCGGCGACGCCGCGGGTGATCTGCATATAAACGCCGCCTTCTTTTAGGTTGTTTCGCCAGACTACTTCCTCTAAAACTCCCCCAAAATCGCTCTTTGAAAGCGGCAAGCTTAGCTCGATCGCAGCCAGGCTCCTCTCAAATCTCTCCCAAAAATCATCCCTATCCACGAGCCGTCCGTTTAGCACCGGCACGACCTCGTATATGCCGTCGCCAAAGATAAATCCGCGGTCAAATGCGCTAACTTTAGCCGCCGCAGCGTCTATAAATTCGCCGTTTAGATATACTATCCCGTTCATTTTTTCTCCTTAAAATTTAAGTAATTTTAGCTCAAATACTCTTAAAAAAGCGTTGCCTTAAGTCCAAATTTTAGCTTGGATTACGAAGTTTTTGATATAATTGGAACTAAATTTAAGGATAATCGGAAAGATGAAAAATAACGCGCTAAAAAAATTAATCCTAGAAAATATCTTCGTTATCTCAAAGCAACCCGTGCTGTTTCGCGATCTACTCGAGGCAAACTGCCTTTTTAACGAAGGCATGTTGATTGATCCTGCCAAGCTAAATTTTAAATTTCGCTACGCAAGAACATACCTTGTTTACGGGCTTTTGTGCTTTACCGTATTTTTTATTTTGCTGATTTTGACGCACCGTCTTTTTACCAAGCTTGATTTTCATCTCTCTATACTTAGCGCGGTACTAGGCACTGCGGCCGTTTTTATCGGCTTTGATATGTTTAAAATTTGGGCGAGAAAAGCCGTAAGCAAGGAGCTCATAAAAAAGGCTTGGAGCGTGCATTTTCCGTATTTTAGCTACGAAAAATACTCCACGAAAGTCGAGATGATCTACAACGAAGCGGTAAAAAACGAAATCCCGCGCAAGGACTTGGAGCAGTACGTCCTAGAGCGCTTAGTCGCGCAGTCTGAGGCAGGGAATTAGCTATTTTAAGGTAAGCGGGTCTAAAATTTGATTTTTATACTTCATCCTCTCAAGCTTTAGGCGAAGCTCTCTGTTTTCTTCGAGCAAGACGTCGCGTTTGCCGCTTAGATCGCCGATTTCGCGACTGATGTAATAAATTTGATTCGTGATGTAAATTTTTGGCAAAAACAAAGCAAGCGCGATAAAAAGCGCTGCATACGCCGATACTAACGTCCTAAAGTCTAAATTTTGCTCCTTTTTCGGCTCGCCGCCGCTAAACTCTAAAATCTCGTTTTTATCTTGCATTTTTACCTCTTGAAATTTTAAAAATCCTCATTTTTGCGCAGCTTGAGCGCGGATTTGCCTTGATCTCGGCAGCGCTTGGCGTTATTGCTTTTTTGCTAACGATTTTACCTAGCGCGTTATCCCCTCCGCACGTGCATCTAAGGGCCTGCGGCGGACAAATGCAGTTTTGCGCCCACTGTCTAAATTTATTTTTTACGATGCGATCTTCTAGCGAGTGAAAGCTGATTATCGCCACGATGCACTCGTCGATCTGCGAATCCTCTATGCTTTGGAGTAAATTTTGCAGCTCGCCAAGTTCATTATTTACCTCTATCCTTATCGCCTGAAAAGCTAACGTCGCCGCGCTAACGCTGCGTCCGTTTATGCCCTTTAGGCCGATTATTTGCGCGAGGCGTTCGGCGCTTTTTATCGCGCCGTTTTGCCTGGCTTCTACGATTTTAGTGGCAAATTTAGCGGGGTTTGGCAGCTCGCCGTAGTCCTCAAAGATACGCTCTAGCTCTTTTGCGCTATAAGAATTTACTACGTCGTAAGCCGAAAATTTGGCCTGCGCGTCCATGCGCATATCTAAATTTTCGCTTTTTAGACCAAATCCTCGCTCGTTTTTATCTAGCTGTAACGACGAAACGCCGATATCGGCTAGGATACCGCGAATTTGACCCTGCTCTACTTTGCCCAAAATTTCTGAAAATTTACTCTTAAAAATTTGCGCTCTTTGACCGAATTTTTTCAGTCTTTCAAGGCTAAATTTGATCGCTTCTTCGTCTTGGTCGCAGGCAATTAAATTTACGTTTTGATTTTGTTCTAAAATCGCGCCGGAATGCCCGCCGTATCCGAGCGTACAATCGATAATCGCGCCGCTTTTTATATCCTCAAAAGCTCGCAAAACTTCATCAAGTAGCACGGGAACGTGTGGGGAGTTCAAATTTAGCCTTTATTTTTTGTGTATAATAACAAAAAAAGTTTATAAAAGGTTAAAATGGACTTAAAATACTGCGCAAGCGAGATCAGCAACATCGCTCTTTCGATGTTTAGAAAGAACTTTTTCGGCGTCTTTCACGGCTCTATTTCAGCTAGAATCCAGCATGATTCTTTTTTGATAAACAAAAGAACGACGATTTTTGATAACGTTAGGGAAGAGGACTTGATAATGCTAAATTCCAAAAGGGATTACCGCTGGAACGACGCGAGTATAGATGCGGATATCCATCTAAATATATACAAAAATATAAATGAGGCCAAATACGTCTGCTACGCCATGCCGCACTATCTAACCGCATACACCCTAGGACACGCCTTTATACGACCGAGGGATTACTTTGGCTACATGAGACGCAGCGAGATACCCATATACGATCCAAAGCAGTTTGAGGACTGGTACGAGCGCGCAGATACCGAGATATACCGCTATATGCTAGAAAATAAAACTAACGTGATGGTTATCAAAGGATACGGCGTATACGTGCATAGTAGGACGCCTTATCAGCTGGCAAAAGACGTCGCGATCCTTGAGAATACTTGCAAACTGCTAAGCATTGCGCATCTTTACGAATCGCAAAATAACTAGGCAGAGTTTAGTTTGTATTATCGCGACTTAAAAATTTTGCCTTCAAACCTCGTTTTTAAGGTGATATTTACGAAATTTAAGTAAAATATTGCATAAAATTTTTATGAAATTTACATAGGGAAATTTAAATGATAACTTGGATGCAAAAACACAGAAAATACCTTGTCGTGACGATATGGATAAGCACGATAGCTTTCGTCGGGGCGGGTTTCGTGGGCTGGGGAGCCTATGACCTCAATGCGAGCCGCTCCGGCTCCGTCGCAAAAGTAGGACACAGAAATATAAGCATCCAAGAGTTTCAAAATAAATACGGACAATTTCACGCATATTATAGCCAGCTCGCCGACGGACATTTAAGCGAAGAAGAAGCTGCTAATCTTAAGCTTGAAAATTTGGCTTTAGAATCGTTAGTAAACGACGCGTTATTCTTAAATTTTGCCGATGATTTGGGTCTTGGAGTAATTGACGAGGATATAGTAAAATATATCATCGCGGATCAAAATTTCCATACTAACGGCAAATTTGATAAAGAGCTGTATAAAAATACGCTAAAAAGAGCTAGAATACCTCAGAGCGAATACGAAGAAAGCCTAAAAAACGTAATCCTGCTAGACAAGCTAAGACACGCGCTAAATATCCCGACCAAAAAGCAAGATACCGATATGCTTTTGGCGAGTTATTTAATGCAAGATAGAATCTCCATGCAAGTCGTAGAGGCCGACGACAATGAGATAAAAATAGACGAAGATGCCGTAAAAACGCTCTGGGAAGAACATAAAAACGAGTATAAAACCATGACGGAGTTTAAGCTCGATACTAAATTTATCCCGGCCATAACCAGCGAAGCAAATGCTACGGAGTTAAGAGCGTTTTATGACGAAAATAAAAACGAGTATAAAGGTAGCGACGAGAAAATAAAAGATTTTGAAACGGTTAAAGACGAGGTATTAAAGGACTTTAACCTAAAACAAACTAAAAAGATCGCGTTAGAAGAGTATTTAAAAATTAAAAAGGGCGAAAGCCAAGCAGGCACGACTATCTCGACTCTGGAAGATAACGCAAGTCTACCTATAGATGAACTAAAACTCGTCAAAACAGGCGAAACGCTAAAACCGTTTGAATACGACGATGGATATATGATAGTAAAAGTAAAAGAGGTAATAGCTCCGAGAATAATGAGTTTTGAGGAAGCTAGGGAGCAAATTTTAGAGCTTTACAAAGAACAAAAGACTAAAGAAATAGTGGAAGCTAAAGCGAAAGAACTGCTTAAAAACGGCTTTAAAGGCATTGACATAGGCTTTATCGGCAGAGACGCCGTAAAAGCTCAAGGCGGACTAACGGAAGGGGAATTTAACGTATTCGTTAGTAAGTTATTTAGCAAAAGCGCTAAAAAAGACTACGTAATGATTGATAATAAAGCCGTGGTTTACGAAATACTGGAGCAAAATTTAATCAATCGCGATAAAGAGAGCGAATATAAAGACATCATCGCTCAGCAATCAAGCTACCTAAAAAATAGCGAACTGATGAGAGATTTGAGTACGGCGCTAGCCAAGAGATATAAAGTAGAATATTACGTTAGTAAAAAATAAAAAGGTATTGATTTGAGTACTAAAATTTTAGGTATCGACGTAGGCTCTGTTCAAATTTGCGCCGTCATAGCGCAACACGACGACACTGGCCTAAAGATAATCGGCATAGGAAATGCCAAAACGCAGGGCATAAAAAAGGGCGTAATAACCAATATCGAACTAGCTTCAAAATCAATAAAAAGCGCCTTAGTAGATGCCCAGAGGATAGCCGGCACTCGCTATGAAAAGGTGGTGGTATCGATATCGGGAGCCTACACCAAAAGCGTAGAGAGCAACGGAGTGGTAAATATCCCGACGTATGAAATAGGTATAAAAGAGATACAGCGCTCAATGTCCGAATCCGAGCGAAGAGCACAAATTCATAGCGACTACGAAAAGCTTCATATACTGCCGTATAACTTTAAAGTAGACGACCAAGAGCATATAGAAGATCCCTTGGGTATGAACGGTAGTAGGCTTGAGGTGCAAACGCATATCATAATGGCGCAAAAATCATCTCTAAGCAATCTTAGAAAAGCGTTAAATTTAGCTGGCGTCGAGCCTGATAATATCGTACTTTCCAGCTATGCTTCGGCTATTGCTACCTTAAATCAGGATGAAAAGGATCTAGGAGTAGCTCTAATTGATATGGGCGGAGCTACTTGCAATATGATAGTACATTCCGGAAATTCGATAAGATACAACGAGTTTTTAGGTATAGGTTCGGCAAATATTACCAACGACCTCTCGGCTGCGCTTCACACGCCGATCTTAAAAGCCGAGGAGATAAAGCTAAACTACGGCGTGCTTCTAGATACCGCCAAAGCTAACGAATTAGTAGAGATACCGCCTATCAACGATGACGGCAAAACTCAAGAGGTTTCGCTTGACGTTATCTCAAAAGTTATATACGCAAGGATAGAAGAGACGCTTATGATATTAGCCAAAATGCTAGAAGATAGCGGATACAAGTCGTCCATAGCCGCAGGCGTAGTCCTAACCGGGGGTATGACTAAATTTGAGGGCATCAAAGAATTTGCAGATGTTTTTTTTAAAAATATGCCCGTACGCATAGCAAAGCCTAAAGAGATGGAGGGGCTTTACGAGATACTAAGAGATCCGGCAAATTCTTGCGCGATCGGGCTTTGTATGTACGGTGCGGGATATTTTACGCCCTATGAGATAGACTCCGAGAAAAAGATGCGCTATAAAGATGAGGTAGTAGTTAAAAACAAAAATTTTAAAGATATCGCTACACAAAGCGATAGCGGCGCAAAAAGCGTAGAAGAGTTAGATAAGAAAATTTTTAAAGGGACGACGCTAGATGATAGCTATATAGATGATTTAAGGATAGACGACGATAGAACGCTAAAAGATGAACTAAACGAAGATTTAAACGACAAAAAAGAAAAGAAACCTAGCTTTTTTTCCGTACTTTGGAACAAAATAACACAACTATTTTAAAGGAGATTTGGGTAAATGGATAAGGGTAACTTCACGGTTGAAGAGAAAAAGTCTTCATACGGCGCAAAGATAAAGGTTATAGGCGTAGGCGGCGGCGGTTGCAATATGATAAATCATATCATAAGAGAAAAAGGCGATGAGATGGATATAGATCTTATCGTCGCAAATACCGATATAAAGGCACTGGGTAGCTCATCTGCATTTACTAAGCTGCAGCTTGGAGAAAAGATTACCAAAGGTCTTGGCGCAGGCATGGAACCTGACGTAGGCAAAAAAGCTGCATTAGAAAGCGAAGAAGAGATAACCAGCATTTTAGAGTATTCAGATATCGTTTTCATAGCTGCCGGCTTAGGCGGGGGAACCGGTACCGGCGCAGCTCCCGTGATAGCTAGAATAGCTAAAGATATCGGTGCTTTGACGGTCGCCGTCGTTACGATGCCGTTTGATTTCGAGGGTAAAAAGCGCTATAACCTAGCCCAAAAGGGTCTTGATGAGCTAAAAAAAGAGTCTGATTCTATAATCGTAATACCAAATCAAAAGTTAAGAAGCATCATAGATAAAAGAGCCGGTATCAAAGAAAGCTTTAAAATAGTTGATGACGTTTTAGCGCGCGCAGTCAGCGGTATGTGTACTATCGTGCTAGAATCCGGCGATAGCGACATAAACTCCGACTTTGCCGACGTAAAAAAAGTCATGGAACATCGCGGCATGGCTTTACTAGGTATAGGCGAATCAAACGGCGACGGCGCAGCTCAAGAAGCCGTTAAAAACGCTATCCAGTCTCCGTTATTAAGCGACGTTACCATAAATGGAGCCGTAGGCATCCTAGTACACTTCAAATTTCATCCGGACTGCCCGTTTGGCGATATAGACGATGCGATGGCCATCATTAGAACATGCGTAGATGACGATGCCGACATTATACTAGGCACTACGAGTAGCGAGAGTATGGAGGATAAAGTTCAAGTTACCATCATAGCAACCGGTTTTAAAGGCAAGGAGGAAAAAGCTCCTGCTCCAGCACCTACTCCCAGTCAAACGTCTTTAAACTCTAGAAATCCATACCTAGAACAAAGAATAAGTCAGCTAAAAGTAAGCGGCGGCTACAACAGCGAAGAGGCATCTGCAGTATTGGACGCTCCGACTTACATCAGAAATCAGATGGATTAACAAAAGGATTGGTCTTCCAATCCTTTCTAAATTTAATCATACAGCATTGCGTAGCGCAAATCAAAAATAATTAATCTTAAAATTTAACGCTCCTTGATAAAATTCCGTAATCTGCAAAACCCAAAAGAAAGCGCATGCCAAATGCCTTAAACCAAGAGTCCTACTAAGCCCGCCTTAAACAAATGCAAACGCTTTTTAAAAGTTAAAATTTTTACGAACATAGCTTTACCGACCCAGACGGCAAATATAAGACGCATACAAAATCAAGACAAACGAGTTAAATTTATATGGCGGCAAATATACCTTACTTGACGCACGCAAAATGTGACTAAAGAGCCGACAAAGTATAGAAGGAGATTTTTAGGCCGGCGCGGTCTAGGCGTAACCGAGTCGGTCTACGGCAAGTACGAGTATATCAAATTTAAGGGACGCGTAAATTTATAAATTTAAAACCGTAGAGGCATAAACTACTGCGAGCGGTAGCAAATTTAAATTACATACGTCAGTTTTTCAAAGATGACGCTAAGATTTAAAATTTGTAGCAAGTTTAAATCCTAAATTTTACGTTCTCGTCCTTAAATTTGGACTGCGATTTGCTTGCATCTTGGAGATTAAATTTTATTGAAAGCGACTTATGAAGCAAATTTTGATTTTTTTGGCATTTTTGACGGGACTGTTTGCAGCGGATATCTACGTAAACGGACAAAAGTTCGGCAGCGACCAAAACTCGACCTATAGGGGCGAGAGTAAAAACGAAATCCTAAAACAAGAGGGCAAAAAACTGCTTTGCGATAAAGGCTACAAGCAGTACTGCTAAGGCGGTAAGAGATTGTACCGTCGTTACCGCTCGGCGATAAATTCGGCGCCTTTTTGGGTCTACTTTTGATTTTATCTTAGCGGCGACTCGGTTTATTTTTAGGCGAGATTTTATTTATAAATTTCTAAAATTTAGACGAGAGTTTGTAAATTTTTCTCTTTGCAAGCCTTAAAAGATAAAAATGCATCAACGACTGCTAAGATAAAATAAAACATTAAAACAAGCCAGACAATGCTTAGAGCGACGATATACTCGCTATCGCTTATCGCTTTGCCCTCATAAACCGCCTCTATGACGCTGATTGCCGCAAATATAAAAAATAGCGCAAGCGCCTTTAAAGTGCCGATACCGATAGAGCCGATATAAAATCTATCGGCTCCAATCACTCCTAAAAATAGCCCCAAAGCAAGCGCGACGAACGGATTTTTAAAGTCGGTTAAATTTAACGCCTCTTGCTGTCTCTCGTTTAGCGAGTTAAATTTATCCGTTACCAAATACAAGCTATATTTTGGAAATTTACTAAGCTGCTTAATGGGCATTTTTCTCTAGTATATGCGCTACTTTTTCGTAGTTTTTAGCCGCTATTTTTTTAGATAGCAGCACGCCGTCTATGATCGCGGCTAACAAAATAAGCGTAAATAAATTGTCTATGCCGGAGTCTGGACGAGGAACGGCTGCAGCAAATACCAAAAACGTAAGCACTATAAAAACAATGCCGATTACCGGACTGTTTACGTAAAATCTATGCCCTCCAAAACACCCGAACAACAGAGCAAAAACCCAAACTAAAGTCGGCTTTTTCATATACGACGCATCGACTACTAGCTGCGAGCTTTGGGCATCGTCTAGCTCCTCGAGCCTTTTACTCATCACGAGCTCGGTATATAAATTTAACGGTAGCCTTGATTTTAATTCATTTATTAGCAGTATATGTTTCATTTTTTACATGATAGCTGAATTTAATAGTTCTAGATTATCTTTTTTGATACCGTTATAGACGAAATATAAATCCGCTAACGCCCAAAAACCGAGGCCGCCGAGCGTTATAAGCTTTAAAGCGCCTAGCAAAATATCGCCTTTATAAAATCTATCCACGCCAAAAGTCCCAAAGCAAAGTCCAAGCGCCAAGCCGACTACCGGGCTTTTTAAATTTAGTATAGATACGGCTCTTGCCTTGTCGTCGCTTAAGCCGTCTAGCTTATCCTTCATATAAAAAGCATCGTTTGGAAGCTTATCTTTTAAAGCAAGATATAAACTCATTTTTATCCTTTACGTTAAATTTGTAGGCGTATTTACCCCCCCCCCCCGCTTAAAATAAATTGAAATTTTATTTATTTTATGTTGCAGTATATTAATCCAAACTACTTAAGCAAGGTCAAGACGCCAGCGCGAAAAATAAGAGTATAATTATCCAAATTTAAAACAAGGATAAAAAATGAGCGATTTTTTCAAAGGTGCCGAGCAGTTTAACGCCAAAGGCGCGACGGTTCCGTTTTATAGATATAGCCAAGGCGGCGTGGATTTCGTCGGTTTTGACAGCCGTCCGTGCGTACCGCCTGAGCCTATGATAAACGCGCTAGTAGCGATCAAATTTGCAAACCAAAATACTAAAATCGTGATGGTAAATCACAAATTCCCCGCCGGACTGATCCCTAAAATTGCGGAGCAGTTTGACGTCGAGCGCGAGGATTTAGAGGGTGGGGCGGTCAAGATGACCTTTAGCCTAAAGCAGGGCGCAGACGTCAAAAACGTAGATACAAGCCTTTGCCACTGAGATAAGCTATGCTTTTAAACACCTTTGCGCCGCCTTTTAAGCTAGTGGGCGGTTATTTTATCGCGGGCATTTGCTTTTTGATCGCGAGCATTCCCGCCTTTTTCGCGGCGGATTTTGAGACGATCGCGGGGCTTGAGACGGCGGGATTTTTACACGTGTTTTTCGTCGGCTTTGTTATGAGCATCATCATCGGTGCGCTTTATCAGCTCACTTCGGTGATTTTAGAAAAGCCGTTTTCGACGATCAAGGGCGCGGTGGCAAATTTAGTCCTTTACTGCGCGGGCGTGGCGTCGATGAGCTACGGGATGATCAGCGGCAAAACGGGCTTCATACATGGCGGCGGCATGGCGCTTTTCCTGGCACTACTGTTTTTTGGCACGACCTATATCGTTAGCTTTATGGATAATGAAAAAAAGAGCTTTGCAGCGTTTATGCTTTTTGTTTCGGCGATATTTTTACTCGCGGGCATCTCGCTTGGATTTTGCCTTTTGATGATTCTTTCTGGCACTTTGCCGATGGACTTTATGTTTGCGCTTAAATTTCACGTCTATTTCGTGCTTGGCTTTGTTTTTTTCATCATCGTAGGCGTGGCGACCGTGCTGCTACCGATGTTTGCCCTAGCGCACGATCTAAAATTTACACTTAGCAAATTTGCCTTTGGATTTTATATTTTTGCCGGCATTTTGCTCTTTTTTAGCGAAGTTTATGCGTACTTTGCGTTTGGAGCAGCGATCGTTTGCTTTGTCGCCGAGGCGCTACATATCCTAAAAAAGCGCGTTCGCAAAGCATACGACTACTGGAACGTCAATATCGCTCTTTCGCTCACGGCCTTTGTACTTTTTTGCGTATTGATTGCGGCGGATAGATACGATATGGCTGTGTTTATGCTGATTTACGGCTTTTTATTCGCCTTTATCGCGGCTCATCTTTACAAGATCGCGCCGTTTCTCATCTGGTATCACTACGTAGCGCCCTTTGTCGGTAAAACAAAAGTGCCGCTACTAGATCAGATGATCCTCAAAAAGCCCGCATATATCGGTATCGGCTTTAACGCCATCGGGCTTACGCTCTACGAGCTTGGAGTCTGGCTAGAGATAAAATCGCTCGCGCACTGCGGCGTGGCTAGCCTGCTCGTTAGCATCGTTTTGGTCGCGATAAATATGATAAATGTTTTTAAATTTACGAAATTTGGAGTAAAGGAAGAAAAATGAAAGAAAAAATCTACGACGCACTCTCAAACATCGTCGATCCCGAGGTTGGCTTTGATATCGTCTCTTTGGGGCTGATTTACGACGCGGTTTGCGACGAGAACGGCAAAGCAAAAGTCACGATGACGCTATCTACGCGCTCATGCCCGCTACACGAGATGATACTGGGCTGGGTAGAGACGGCAGTGCTGAATGTCGACGGCGTAAAAGAGTGCGAGATAGACCTCGTGTGGGAGCCTGCGTGGAGTATCGAGATGGCGAGCGACGAGGTGAGGGCGGCATTAGGAGCGTGATTTTGGTGTTATCTGCGAGCGAGTTTTGCCGAGCTGCCGACTAAATTTGATCGCGATTTGATCTGTTTATAAGCTTGTATGGGGCGCGTATTGTTTTATCCCAACCAATTTTCCTCTGCGCCTTAATACCGATACTAAACTAGCAGGCG
>CAUSIL010000023.1:0-14981 GCA_963531395.1 uncultured Campylobacter sp. | reverse complement strand
AGGCTAACGGGAAAGCTAAGCATATACTCAAGCAGGTTCGTATCGCGGTCGGCGCTGATGCTGCGTACGGTCGAGATGAGGATAAAAATAGGCACGATAACGATGCAAATTTGGATAAAAAGCAGCAAAAGCCGCGTAAGTCCGCTAAAGCCCAGCACCCGCGAGTCCGTCACGCCGCTAAAGATAAAAGTAACGATAAGCCCCATAAAAACTAGCATATAGATGAGGAACCAGCGCGAGCGTAGCGACTCGGCGACGTCTAGTTTGGCGATGAGTAGCAAGTTACGCATGAGCGCCTCCTTGAGAGATTAGCTCGTCTTTTACGATCTGCCCCAGATCCATCTCGACGTAGCGGTTTGATATGCCCTGCACCTCATCAAGCCTGTGCGAGATGAAAACTAGCGTCTTTTCTCGCGCGAACTCGCCTAGCAGATCCATAAAATTTCGCCTGGCTTTTGGGTCTAAATTTGCCGTCGGCTCGTCAAACATCATGGCCTCGGTATCTTTGGCAAAGGCGATTGCGATTAGCATTTTTTGCTTCATACCGCCTGATAGTTTGTAAAAGGGCTTATGAAAATTCCCTTTTAGATCAAGCTCCATTTTCTCGCAAAATTTTTCTATGTTTTTCTGGGCGACGTTCGAGCTTTTGCAGACAAACTCGCAAAGCTCTTTTAGGTTAAATTTAAGCGGCGGTGGCGTTTGCGGGACGAAAGATATCACGCTAAGGGCTTCTTTGCGCGCGGTAAAGGGATCAAAGCCGTTTACTCGCACTTCGCCGCTGTTTGGCTTAAATTCGCCCAGGATTATGCGCATCAGCGAGCTTTTGCCCGCGCCGTTTTGTCCGAGTACGACCGTTTTTTGCCCCTTTTCTATGCTCAAATTTACATTTTGCAGTATCTTTTGTGAGCCAAAAGCCTTGGTGATGTCTTTTAAGATTATCAAATTTATCCTTTTAGATGAGCTTTTTAAAGCCGTTGTCGAATTTCAGCGCGTCGTGGTGACACACGTCGATACAGCGTCCGCAAAGCGTGCAGTCGCCGCCCACGAGACGAAATTCTTTTTTGTTTTCGTCGCCGTCTAGTTTAGCGTTTTTCTTCGTTATTTCAAGCACGTGCGGCACGAGGCAGGTATCTATGCAGACTAAACAGTGGTCGCAGCGATCTTTGTTCCAGCTAACTTTAACGGCGTTGGTGCGCGTTAGCAGCGAGTACGTCGCGCCGATAGGGCAGACGTAGCGGCACCAGCCTCTGCGGGAGTAGAGAATTTCGACTAAAAGTACGAAAAGAGCAAACCAAATCGCGTGAAAATAGCCGTAAATAACAAACCTAGACACTATACCCGTCACGCTAAATATCTCAAACACGAGCTGCGAGCTGGCAAAACTCATCGCGATAAAAAGCGCGGTAAAGACGTAGCGCCATTTGGGGTCGAACTCGCGGCGTTTGATTATCTTTTTGGCGGCTAAATTTTCGTGTATTTTCTCGCCGATCTCGCCTAGAAAAGTGTAGGGACACACCCAGCCGCAAAATGCCCGCCCGCCCACAAGCGCGTAAAAAAGTAAAATCGTAGCCGTGCCGATGATGAGATTTATCGGAAACTCGTGCGTCGCGGCAAATACCTGAAAGCTCATAAAAGCGTCGGTCAAATGAAAGCCCAAAATCCTTGATCCGCTGATGTCGCCTTCTAAAATTTGAATATCCGCGCGGTAAGAAAGCACGAACAAAATATGCACTAGCGCGATTACGATGAGGCGGCGTCCTCGCCAGCTGAGGCTTTTTTTGCCCTCGCCGTTTTTTATCGTCAGCGTATCGAAAAAATCGACCTTTGAGACCGTGCAGCGCGTGCTATATTTATTCATCCGCTACTCTTTAAATTTTGAAATTTCATCAGCTAATGCGCCTAGATCCTCGTCCGTTACGTTGTTTAAAAGTCCCTTCATTAGGCTGTTTGGTACTTTATTTTCTTTGTAGTCTTTTAGCCTAGCTAAAATTTCGTCCTTGCTTTTGCCTGAGATTTTAGGCGCCATCACGCCCTTGCCGTTTGCTCCGTGGCAAGGTGCGCAGGATGTTAGGTATCGTTTGCTAACGCCCTCGTTAGGCTGATTTGCGACGCTGTTTTGTAGCTGTTTTATCTTTTTTATTTCCTCGGCGTCTTGCAGATTTAGCTCCTCGTTTCGCTCTTGCTTAGGGGCGAAGTCTTGAGGTTTTATTTCGGGTCTGCTGGCGTCTTTTATGGGTGCTGAGGGCTGGCTAGTCAGCATAAAAATCATAAGAACCAAGACCAAAGCTCCAAAGATTATCGCTATTTTCTTTCCCATTTTAGCCTCCTATTTTTTTCTAAACTGCTCGTTAAATTCGCTGATTTCGTTTGCTAGAGCGCGGACTTGCGCCTCGTCTAGGGTTTGGACTAGATCTTTCATCAGCGGATTTGCCTTTTGCTTGTTTTTATACGCAAAGATCATGTCGTAAATTTGATCCGAGGTTTTATTTAGCAGCGACGGACCGATGATGCCGTTGGCGTAGTCGTCGTGGCAGGCGGAGCATTTTACGATAAAGTCCTTGCTAAGGCGCCCTTTTACGAGTTTTAAATTTATGCTTTGCAGCGGGTTTCGCACCATCGCTAGCGCGCCGACTGAGCGGCTAGTCTCGCTCTCCTCGTCGTCTAAGCCGAATTTGACTCTCTTTTTGCCGTTTATATCGTAACTCATAAACTGATCGTAGTCTTTTTGCGCGGTCGCGTTAGCGTCTGCCTTTTGCGTCTCTATCGCGCCTGCGGCGGCGGGCGTCGCTTGCGTTTTTGCCGCTTGCGTCGCGCTTTTTTTATCATCCTTACTCTCGCAGCCAGTTATTAGCGCGGCGGCAGCGAGAGCGACAAGACAGCCTAAAATTTTATTTTTCATTTTTATCCTTTGTAAATTTCGTCATAGCTGCGGTTTGGCGCTATGTCGATGATTTGTACGGGGCAAACCTCGGCGCACGCTCCGCATCCGACGCAGCCACGTTTAAATTCGGGCAAATTTCGCCCGTCGCTTTTAGCCATCGTTATGGCGGCGTCTCCGACCGGGCAGAGGCTAACGCACAGATCGCAGGGTTTATCTATGCTATTTTGGACGGCGTCTTTTACGGCTTGCTCGCGGTCGTTGTAAATTTTACGCTCGAGCATTCTCGTAACGCCGCTTAAATTTACGTTTTCGTTTTTATAAGCAAGACAGACTTCATGCTCCCTTAGCACGCCAACGCCCATCTTTACGTCGCTAATCTGCGTCGTGGCGTGATCCAGCGCGCCACTGGGACAGGCTAAAACGCAAGGAAAAAGGTCGCACAGATAGCAGCCTCGCTCGTGCGCGTTTATGTAGGACGTGCCGTTTGAGTAGCCCTGCGCGATGTCTAGTAGCCCGATGCTGTGATACGGGCAGACCTGCACGCACTGGCCGCATTTTATGCAAAGCGACTCAAAATCCTTAACAGCTCCCGGAGGCCGTAAAAAAAGCTCGTCCGCGCGCGTTTTGGGTAAAAAATATCCGATGCCGTAGCCTGCGGCCGCCGCGCCTGCCGTTAGGGCGATAAAATTTCGTCTATTCATAGCGCGACCTTTTGGGCGTTATTGGGGCGCATTTTAGGAGAGTCGTCCTCTAAAAGCTTAAGCGGCTCGGAAAAAGGCGCTAGTTTAGCTAGGAAATTTAGCCCGCTAATCACGGTCGAACCGTAGAAAAAGCGCAAAGCCGGATAATACTGCCAAAGCTTGTCGGCGTAAATAAAGTGCGAGTAGGGCGTGTCGCCGATACCGTCTCTATCGACGTCTAGGCCTTCGTATTCGTCGAAATAATTACCGCTCCACTCGTTTAGCTCGATCTTTGAGCCAGGAGTGTCGTTGATAGCCGTTTCCATATTGCCAATAAAATCGTTGCCCTTAAACACGCTTTTTTCCTGCGTCGCGTGCATTTGCAGCCCGATGACGTTGTATAAAATTTGATTGTTTTCTATGGTGTTTACGGTGCCCGGATTTAGCGGCGAGCGGTCGGAGTAGATGCCGCGCGAGTTATACAAAAAGGTATTTTCGCTCACGGTAAAGCCCGATGTATCTTTTAGCGCGATACCCACGCCAAAGGCTCCGTTTGAGTTGATTATCACGTTTCGGCGCACGAGAGAATTTGTAGAAAACATAAAATACATCCCTACCGCGCCGCCGCTAAATTCGTTATCCTCGATGAGGTTGCCCGCCGAGTACATCGTATGCACGGCGTAGCGGTTGTTTTGTCCGTAGTTTTTGCGGATTATGTTGTTGCTAGAAAACCACGCCACGATGTCGCGGCTGCTATAGACGTAGTTTCGCTCGATCAAATTTTCGTGCGAATACCACGCGCGTACGGCGTCTCCGCGTCTGGGCACGTCAAAGCCCTCTTTTGAGGTGATGTTGTTATCTCTGATGACGGCTTGGTTGCACTCTGATAGCTCGATACCAAAAAGCACGTCTTTAAAGCGGTTTTTCTCGACTAAAATATTATTGCCCTTAGAGCAGCTTATGCCTGCATCTAGGTTCATCTGACTCGTGCCGCTGCCTTCGATGTTTAAATTTACGAGCTTTACGTTTTTTGCCGTTACTTTTATCACGCTTGATTTGCGGTCGCCTCGTATCACGGCGTTCTCGCCTTTGCCTATTATCGTTAGCGGCTTATCGACGATTATATTTCCCTCGTAAAGTCCGTCGTTTAGGCGCAGCGTGTCGCCCGGTTTGGCGGCGTTTATAGCGTCTTGCAGCGGACCGGCGAAGACCGTCAAATTTAGCGCGAAAAAGAGCAAAAGCTTAAATTTCATTTGGCTTCTTTGAGCTCTTTTTTCTTTGAAAATACGGCTAGGATACAAAGCGCGCTCATAGCCATCATCACCCAAAATCCTATGCTAGGATACGAGTGCGTCGTAAACTGCGCGACCTTGCCGTCGCCAAGTACGGTCGGCATAAAAGGCTTAATCTTAAACGCGCCCCAATCTTGCATATTGTGCCCGTACCAATAAAGCCAGCCTGCAAACGCACCCATAAAAAGCAGCGGAGCGATAGCGGGAAGCACCATGAGTAGGGAGTTAAATTTGCCGTCGTAGTACAAAAAGGCTAGCATGCAAAGCGTGGAAATGAGCAGATAATAAGGCGCGATCGCGCGCTCGACGTTGCCGCCGTGCTCCATCGGATACATGCCGATGTAGTGGTTTATGGTGTTCATCTCGTGTACGTCGCCGCCGTATCCGTCAACGTGAAAATAAACCGGAATGCCGTCCGGAAAGGCGTCTTTTGGGTAGTTTGGCGCTTCAAGCGCGACGTACCAGATAGGAAAAGACGGCGTGCCGATCTCGGCTTTTTGCTCGATCGCTTTTTGCAGGCTGGCTTTTACGTCGTCTGGCATCAAGTGATTTTTGTACTGAAACGAGGTGTAAAGGTCGTAAATTTTATACGAATACCCGGCAATCGGCTCGCCGGCGGCGATTTTGGCCTTCGCGCCGAACCATCCAAGGACCGGGATCGTAAAACAAACGGTCATCAAAACTAATGCGATAATAGTGTAAATTTGATACTTCTTCATCGTTTCTCCTTTATTAAATTTAAAAAATTTTTCGCAAAAGGCTTTTTAAATTTAACGAAAAAGGCTCGGGTTACGCGCGCCGAGCCTTAAATTTAGCGGTTAAATTTGAGCTGCTAAGCTCAAATTTAGATTACATCCCCGCGTTTTCGTCGATCCATTTTAGGTATTCGATGATATCTTTGATCTCTTGATCGCTCATGTGCTGATTAGGCATTCTTAGATTAAAGTAATCGATCATAGACTTGATATACTCGTCGCCGTAAAATTTAGACGGATCTTTGACAAAGTCAAACACCCACTTCTCGCCGTTTTCGTGACGCAAAAGAACGCCCGTTAGATCCGGGCCCGAGCTAACCTGACCGATGACGTGGCAAGCGTTGCAACCGCCTTTTAGATATGCGGCTTCGCCTTTAGCAGCAGCCGGACTCATAGGCGTAGCGATCTCTTTAGCGAGGTTGTTTTTAGCTCTTAGGCCGACGTCCGCGGTTTTAACCATATACTGCCATACTTGATACTCCCAAAGTATCGCGCCGTTTACGTCGCCTTTTTTATAGGCTTCGTCGGCTTTTGCTTTAGCCTCGGGGATTTTGCCGTACTGATCCAGCGCGTCGGTAACCAGCTCTTTTACCTTAGGATATTTTTCGTAATGCTTTTCTTTTAGGTAGGCTACGACGCTTTGGATAACTTCGTCGGTAGCTTTATTCGTAGCGATTACTTTATCGTATTCGGCTTTTAGAGCTTCCGGGCTTAGGGTTTTTAGCCTATTTGCTTTTGCCGATTCGTATTTTTTGTTCGGATCTTTAACTAGCAAATAGCCCATCATCTCAAGGTGCAATGCAGAGCAAAATTCGGTGCAGTAGTAAGGGAATACGCCCTCTTCGTCCGCTACGAAATTTACGGTTGCGGTTTTACCCGGCTCTAAAGACGCGTGGATGTTGTAAAGATCCACGGTAAAGCCGTGAGTCTCGTCCTGGGCGCGCTCTAGGTTCGTTAGGTGGATGGTTACGTTGTCGCCTTTATTTACCTCGATGTGCTCAGGATTGATGTGGCTTCTGATCATCGTAGCGTAGACGGTTACGTTTTTGCCGTTGCGCTCGACTCTTTCTTGTCCGGCAAGAGTTGCGAACGGACTTTCTTTACCGGTGCGAGAGTTTGTTCCCATGGCGTAGGTGGTAGCCGGTTTTAGCTTGCTAGCCTCGATAGATATAACATCGTGAGGCTCGCCAAGAGGTATCGGCATATCGTATAAAAGCTCCATCTTAGCGCCCGTAGTGTCGATTAGCTGGTGGTTTTGCGGGTGAAGAGGACCTACCGGGTTAAAGCGGTCGATTGATAGCTTGTCAAGAGCGATTACGTATTTGCCCTTAGGTTTGGCCGATTTTCCCTCCATCGCGTCTAGGTGTCCGATGTTGTAGTGGACGTTGATTCTATCTAGGACTTTTAAATTTTTATAGTCCCATTTTACGATCTGGCTATCGACGTAAAGTGAGGTATAAAGTACGCCGTCTTGCGCGTCAAACGCCGTGTGTAGAGGTCCAAGGCCGAGTTCTACTTGTCCGTGTAGGGTCTTTTGCAAATCAAGAATCGGTATGCCGTAAGAGTCGGTGCCGGCAAATTCTTTTTTGTCGATTAAATTTTTGATCTTTCTAAAGTCAAAAACCGTAGCGTGCGTATCTAGCTTACCGCCGATAACGATATATCGGCCGTCCGGGCTAACGTCTACGCCGTGCGGGCTCTTTGGCTCAGGTATCAAAAATAGCGCGCCGGCTTTAACTGCAGCGTCTATGGTAACTACTCTGTGGCCGTTTATCTCTCTGTAGTTTTTCTTATCCTGAGCTAGTTTTTCTAAAATTTGCCAGTTATAAACGTGCAAATAGTCAGTATCGTTTCTGCTTGCGCCCGCTTCAAACGGAGGCAAGCCTTTTTCGATACCTCCGGTGTACATCTCTGAGTTTATGGAGTTAGAAAACGCCCAGCCAAAGCTCTCGCCCTTACCCGCGTCGCTTAGATCCTGCCAATACGGAGGAAGCTCAAGAGAAAAGGAAGCTTTCTCGTCTATCTTGCCTTTTGGATAGTCGAATTTCCAAAACGTTACCGCGCCGCGGTATGCGCTTTCGTACTCGTCTATCGAGTGGTAGCCATTATCTAGCGGAGCCGCGTACTGCGCCGCTTCGATGACGTATTCGCTATTTGGAGTGATGAAGCTGCCGCCGTGCTCGCTTTTTACGATTGGATTAACGACGATTTGCGTAGTTTCAAAATCGTGCAAATTTATCACCGCGATGCGAGGGTTGGCCTTGTCGTTGATGAAAAGATAATCGCCGACGTATTCGCCGTTTTTCTCGGTTAGAGCAGGGTGGTGAGTATCGCCCCACGAAAGCTCCTTGCCCCTAATCGCGCCGCTTTTTAGGATGGCCTTAGACTCCTCGTCAAAGCCGTACCCCTGCCAAGGCTCGGGCGTAAAGACGCCGATAAATTTGTAAATCCTCATCGAAGGTACGCCGTAAACCATCACCTGTCCGCTTTGGCCTCCCGAGGAAAAGACGATATAATCGTCCTTCTTGCCGCTTGGCTGATACGTTTTAGCAGCCGCTAGGACGTCTTTTTCCGTTAGCCCGCGCGCTTTCATGATAGCTTGCAAGTCGCTATCTGCCGCGCACGCGCTGCTAACTACAAACGCCATACACGCCGCCGCAACGATGCCTGAACTAAAAATTTTGTTCATTAAAAATCTCCTTTCTTAAGATTTTATTTATAAATTTTAATTTCGCCGTTTATGCTTACGGTTATTATATCCTCATTATTATTAAAAACGCTTATTATCGCATCCGAATTTTTCCCGAGCTTTTCTATATCCGTAAAATTTGCGCTTGCGCGCCAAACCTCGCCATTATCAAGGCCGATATAAATTTTATTCCGCACGGATAGCAGGCTTTTTATCCGTAGATTCGAGATTTTATAAATTTTTGCATTTAGGCTTTTTGGGGCGATCTCGCGCGTATTTGTATTTGCCGATGGTTTCGTATCTAAAAAATTTACGCTCGTTTTTTTGCGCGACAAATTTACGTCCGCTTCGTTTTTTGCGGTTTTATCTGCTAAATTTGCCCCAAATTTATCGCCGTATGCTTGCGGCAAAACCGCGTTTTGGCTTAAATTTACGTCCGTCTTATCCGCCGCATTTGCTTTAGAGCCGTCCTTGGCGGCTTTGTCATTAGCTGCGTTTAACGGCTTTTTGCTTAGCGAATTTACCGCGCCTATTTGCGCCGTTTTTGAGTCTGTACGCTCGCTAGGGGCTAAATCTTCCTCGGCTTTAAATTTTACGCTTGCTATCTCTCCGCTAGCTAGCCCTAAAAGCATATCTTGGCCCGCCTGCGCCGCGCTTAAGGCTACCGCGTTTAGTTTGCCTTGATTTTTTACCTCCATCGAGGTCAAATTTAACCTAAAAACCGACCTATCCCAGCCGGTTATTACGGCGGCGCCGTTTATGATTTTGCAGGTTGCTACGCGGTATATGCCGCTAAGGCGCGCGGCGGAGAGCTTTTTGGCGGACGGGTCGTATACGAGGAAGAGATTTTCTCCCGCCACGGCGTAAAATTTACCGCCTGATATGCTTAGATGCGTTATGCGCGTATCAAGACCGAGACTTGAGACGTCAAGCGCTACTTCCCTGGAGTTTAAATCCTTGCTAAATTTAACGATTATTCCGCTAGAAAGCCCGGCGTATAGCTCGCCCGCATCAAAAGCAAGCGAGGTTATCTCGTCCGCGGTCAAGGTTGTTTGCGCGCTTGGTCGCAGATTTGCCGCATCGATGATTTTTAGCTCGTTTGCCGCGTCGTATAGGGCTATTTTTCCGCCGTTAAGTTCGTTAAATGCATAGCTTTTTACGTCGGCGCTAGGCTCGAAACCGTAGCTTGCCGCGACTAAAAACAGTAGACAAAAAACGCTCGCTAGCGTGCGTGGGTTCAAATCGTTCCTTCTTCGAAATTTAATGAAACTATACAGCGGGCGAGCTTAAAAAAATATTGACTTAAATCAATTTACGTAATAATTTGATATACGAAAATGAATCTGCGTTATAACGTAACACGGGATTTGTAAAATCGCGAGCCGTTACTTCTCTAAATTTTCCAACGTTTTTTTGATATTTTGCGGGGTTAAATTTGATATTTCGGTTACGAATTTGCCGTTTTTATCTAGTATGTATAGCGAGGAGCTATGAGCGACGGAGTACTCCATGACCGATTTTTCAAGCAGCACCTTTTGATACTTCACGCCGTAGTTTTTGGCAACCCCCGGTAGGTCGTTTACTACGACGCCGTATGAGTCCGGATAAAAGTATTTTGCGTATTCGTCCACGTTTTTTGGCTCGTCGCGCTCCGGGTCGAGAGTAACGAAAATCACGACGATATCGTCTCTTTTAAGCTCGTTTAATACGCCTGAAAGGATGCCTAAAGTCGCGGGGCAGACGTCCGGACACGAGGTGTAGCCAAAGTATATGATCTTATTTTTACCCTCAAAGCTCTTTAGACTCACCGCGCCGTTTGCGCCCTTGCCGGTAAAATCGTAATTTTTTTGACCCTCGGCGACGTTTGCGCTTTGGTCGTTAGGGGCGTATTTGTTTGAGTAGAGTGCGAGATAACCTACGCCAAGAACCGTTAAAATCAGTATAACTGCGATAATAAGCTTTTTCATCATCCGCCCTTTTAAGTAAATTTTGCGTCTATTGATGCAAGTCGAAGTCTATATAAAGCCCGCTTCTTTTGCCATTTTCCAGCACCTCGAAACGGTATCTCATGATGTTTATCAGGCATGCGCTTAGCACGACGTTTGAGACGTAGGCGTTATCGCGCTTTTCAACTTCGGCCTTTATTATGCCCATATCCATATTTACGCCGTGGATCTCAAGGCTCGGGTCTTTAAACCCTTCTAGCCCCTCGATGCGCACGATCGTGGGTTGCATCGTGTAAACGGGCTTTGGCGAGAGGCTAAATTTGACCGTCTTGCCGCGAAACTCTACGCCGCAGGAGTGCTCTGTGTTCATATCGCAGGGAAGCGGGGTTAAATTTGCCCCCACGTCCTCTGCGCTCAAAAAGTCCTCTTGTGCTTGCGGTTTAAAAAACAGGTACGCCGAAGTACCCAAAACACCGACTAGAAGGACTAAAATTATAAGAATTTTTTTCATTATAAAATTTTAATGCGCATGTCCGGAAGTTTCTAAATTTTTAACCGGTATGTCGATCACTTCAACTATTCTGCCGTCGCTAAATTTAAGAGTTAAATTTACTTTATCGCCCGCTTTCATTGGCTTTTTTACGTCCATTAGCATTATATGAAGGCCGCCTGGTTTTAGGCTCACCGACCCCTCAGCCGGTACCTCTATACTATCTATTTGTACCATTTTCATCATCCCGTTTTCATGCTTATGCGTGTGAAGTTCGGCGCTTTGAGAGGCATCCGTGCTTGCGCTTATTAGTCTTACGGCTTTTGGCATATTGTTTGTGATATCCATAAAGACTGCGCTGTTTTTGACGTTTGGCGGAGTGGCTTTGGCGTATGCGTTATCCGCACTGATAAGAACGTAATCAGCAAAGCAAAAAGATGCTGACAATGCAATGGCAAATGCAACTAATTTCTTCATTTTCTTTCCTTTTTTGAGAATTTATTTCACTTTTGGTGTGATTTATCATATCCCTTTGTAGCTTAAAATTTTATTTTTTTAAAATTTAAGCCAATTAATAATATAATCCAAAGCTCATTTTGAAACACGGATTGAAATTTTGTTTAAAAATTTGATTGTATTTTTCATTTTTTCTATTTTATCCTCTCAAATTTTAGCCGCCAAGACTCTAGCGGGCGCAAATTCGAGGGACGCTAAATACTGGCTGGAAAAGCTAGGCACAGCCGACGTCAGATACGGCTACTACGAGGCTAAGACCAAAATCATCGTCATAAATAAAGCGCAAAAAACCCTGCAAAGCTTCGAGTACGCAGGCGGCGCGCTGGAGCAAATTTTTTCGCAAAGCGTGATAACGGGCAAAAGCGGAGATAAATTTAAAGAAGGCGACCTAAAAACGCCGGTCGGAGTTTACGACGTCACGGACAAATTTACGCCGCCCGATCCCTTTTACGGGCCGCTTGCGATGTCGCTATCGTATCCAAACGCCCACGACAAGGCCGCACAAAAAACCGGCGGAGGCATCTGGATACACGGACTGCCGATGAAAGGCAAGCGCGAGGACGAAGTAAAAACGCGCGGCTGCGTGGCGTTTAACAACGATGCGCTGGTAAAATTCGGCCGACTGATCGGCAGCAAGGGCGTCGTGATAATCAGCGAAAACCAGAAGGTAGACGCCAGCAAAGACGACATAGCGCGCGTACTGGCGTATCTGCACGAGTGGCTGCAGGCGTGGCGAGATAACGAAACTAAAATTTACCTCGGCTTTTATGCGGACGAATTTGTAAAAATAGACGGCAAAAATGCGCTAACGAGGGCTAAATTTGCCGAAAATAAAAAGAGAATTTTCGCTCTAAACGAAAAAAAGAGCATAAAAGTTTCAAATTTTAGCGTGACGCCGTATCCGAACATTAAAGGGCAAAATCTTTTTAGAGTGGTTTTTGACGAGGATTATACTGCGCCTAGTCACGAATTTAAGGGGCAAAAAGAGCTCTACGTGCGGTTAGATAAAGATAAATTTAAAATCTTAACGGAGAAGTAAATGCAAGAAAAAAAAGAAATAGTAAAAAATCAGATCGAGGAAATTTTAAAGGCTAGGGGCGAGTTTTTCGCCGAGCTAGACCGCCAAGTGCCAAAGGTTGCGGGCACGGACGTGTTTGACTTCGCAGCGGTTGAGGAGGCTGATCTAAAGGCGCTTTACGCTAAATTTTACGCTTATGATTATAATATCAGAAAGCTGCTTCCTAACGTTTACGAGGCGTTTGGCGTAAATTTCAATGTCTGAGCTCGTTTTAAACAGATCCGCCTACATCCATAATCTAACTAAAATTTGCGCCAAAGCCGGCGGCAAAGATCGCGTGATCTTGGTGCTAAAAGACAATGCCTACGGGCACGGAGCGGCGCTTGTGGGGCGCGAGGCGGCAAGCTACGGCATCAAATTTTGCGCGGTCAAAAACGAAGCCGAGGCACGCGAGCTAGAGCCCTTTTTCGAGCATATTCTCATCCTTTCGCACATTCCGCACGGCGGCGAGAGCGAGCGGTTTATCTATGCGGTAAACGACATTTCGCTGATTACTAAATTTAAAAAAGGCGCGCGCGTTCATATCGCCGTTGATACGCTCATGCACCGAAACGGCGTCGCGGTGGGTGAAGTGCGTGCGGCGTGCGAGGTGGCTTTGGCGCACGGACTGCAAATTTGCGGAGTATTTACGCATTTTAGAAGCGCTGAAGAGCTTAGTAGCGATTATTTTGTGCAGAGGCAAAATTTCGCCGCGGCAAAAGCCGTAGCGCGCGAAATTTGCGGCGAGAGAGATTTGATCTTTCACTCGCACAACTCCGCTGCGACCGAGCGTTTCGGCGAGCTAGCGGACGAGTACGTACGCGTGGGCATCGCGGCCTACGGCTACGCGCAGTTTGACGAGAGCTTAGGGCTAGAGCGTGTGGCGTCGCTCTGGGCGCATAAAGTTAGCGGCAGAGCGCTAAAAAAAGGACAATGCGCGGGCTACGGCGCTAAATTTTGCGCGAGCGAGGATATGCAAATCGCCGTTTATGACCTAGGCTACGGCGACGGACTGCTGCGCTACGGGGGCGAGGGCGAGCTGCGGACGGCGGACGGACGGCGGTTGCTGGGCAAAATGTCGATGGATAGCTTTTGCTGCGAAGATGCGGGCGATAAAATTTGCGTATTTGACGACGCTAGCGTTTGGGCGGATTTTTTCGGCACGATAAGTTATGACGTTTTAACCAAGCTCTCGCCTAGCATCTCGAGGCGGTTTGAGTAAAACTTCTCGCAAGTGCGCTTGAGCGCGCAGGTGGCAATCTCTACGCACAAAACTAGCGCCAAAAGCCAGCTTTTCCAAATTTATGAGATTAGTTTGCTACCTTCAAAAACGTAAATTTGCCATCTGATTCAAATTTGCGCAGAATTTGCCTAATATCGGCCCGAGATTTTGTAAATTTAAGACATCGTTTGGCAGTCGTAAAAATTTATCGCTTTTTTCTTGGACGGCATCGTGTTAATTTTGCCTAAGCGCCGGGTTAGTTAAATTTTGCCTGCCGATTTGTAGCCCGCCATATCAGCGGGCAAAGCATTTTATGTTTTAGGGTGTTATCGTATTTACTCTTATGCCTCTACGTCGGCGTTTTTAAAAATTCGGATTTGCGATAAAAACGGACGAGATTCTAGCCGCGGCTAGACTTTCGTAGCGAGGTCAAATTTACGCTGGATTGGCGCGGGTTGTTTGGATTTTCAAAGCCGCGACGTAAATTTGCCGCCGTGTGAATTTGCATTCCGCCAATTCTCAAATTTACTTCAAAATATCCCGAAGTGCCGTTTTTAGATCGCTAAATTTAAAGCTAAATCCGCTTTTTATCAAGGCTTGCGGATAGACTTTCGCACCCTCAAGCAGCACGACGGATCCCTCGCCCAGCATCAAATTTAACGCAAATTTAGGCACTTTAAAAAACGTCGGTCGCCTCAAACCCTCGCCTAAAATTTGAGTAAATTCACCGTTTGTACTAGGAGTCGGCGAAACGAGATTAAAAACGCCGTTTTGGCGGTTTTGCAAGGTAAATTTAAACGCCTCTAGCAAATCAGCGATGTGAATCCAGCAAAACGCCTGCTCGCCGCTACCGATCTTGCCGCCAAGACCGAGCCTAAATGCGGGCAGCATCTTAGCTAGCGCGCCGCCTCGCCCCAGCACCACGCCTAAGCGAAATATCGCCGTTTGCGTCCGCGCTTTAGCGGCCTCGCTCTCCCACTCGCATGCTAGCTCGCCCAAAAATCCGCGGTCAAATTTGACCGAGCTCTCGTCGTGACCAAGCCCGTTTTCGTAGATGCCGACGGCTGAAGCGCTGATGAAAAAGGGCGGATTTTCTAGCTCGTTTATAGCGCAAACCAGCGTGCGCGTAGTCTCTATCCTGCTTGCACGAAGGCGCTTTTTATAAGCCTCGCTCCACCTTGCGGCGATAGAAGCGCCGGCTAAATTTATAACCGCGTCGCAGCCTTTGATGAGGTTTTTGAGCGCGTCTTTGTCGGCGTAGGCGGCCCTTGGGATAGCTACTATCTCGTGCCCCTGGGCTCTAAAAAAGCGGCAGAGTTCGCCGCCGATAAATCCGCTTGTACCGTTTACGGCTATTTTCATATTTTGCCTTTTTGATAAATTTGCTTTGATGCGTGCGGTCAAATTTGAAGCGCCGCAGGGTTAAATTTGGCGTTAAATTTAACGCTCAAGC
>CAUSIL010000022.1:0-15047 GCA_963531395.1 uncultured Campylobacter sp. | reverse complement strand
CGCGAGGCGAGCACCTATCGACTACTACGTTGCGATCATCAATCATCTGATTATCATTCATTATACCACTTTCAAGGAATAAAGGCAAATGATAGAAGTTAAAGGCCTAGAAGAGCTGCAAACTAAGCTAAAATCTCTGCAAAATATCGAGAAAAAAACCAAGCCGCTAATGCAAACGCTAGGCAATATCTTACAAAACGAAATAGAAGCCGGTTTTGAGAACGAGAGCAGTCCGTTCGGACAAAAATGGCAAGCCTTGAAACCTAGTACGATTAGGCAAAAACAAAAACTAGGAAAGTCCTCTAATATTCTAAGATTGGATGGAAATTTGGCGGATAAATGGATAGTTAAAGCAGACGACAAGAGAGCCACGGTATCTAATAATACGAATAAAAACGGCTTTGCTTACGGGCTAGTTCATCAATTCGGCACCAATAAGGCTGGACGAAGTAAAAGCGTAAAGATACCGGCTAGGCCGTTTTTGCCTGTAGATAGAGGCGGTAGGCTACCTAGTAGGACTGAAGAAGTTATAAAAAGAATAGTCATAAATTTCGTAGAGAGCGGCTTTAGATAGCATGCACAAAATTTATGACGCAAGAGACCGAGAAAGTAAAATGCTATTTACCGTACTCTTTAATCGGTTTTGTTAATAGGATTAAGTAGTATAGGGCGGTATCGTTTGGCGCATGTTCGGATATCACTCTAATGCCTAAGCTTTCGATGCTATTTATCAAGATATACGCTTCGGCTTTTAAAAGCTCAAATTCAACGCAATAATACTCGTGTCCGTCAATCTCGCTTTTGGCATAGGCCACCAATCTATCATCTTCTAAATAATGGCTGCCCGAGTATTTATTATTTAGCTCAGTCGCGACTTCTTCTAAGGTTCCTATCATCCAATTAGTACAGTCTGTTCTATGCGGCATGATAAATTCACTTACTACGCTTTCTCTACGCTTACTAGCGCTATTTCAAAATCATCATCTAAATGAAAATTCGTATCAGCAAGAGTCCTTATGTATTTTTGTAAATTTTCTTTTATCTCATATCTGCAAACGGGGCAGTATTTCATCTTGTTTGCATTGCCTATGGCTATATCGCAAGTAGTATTGCAGTTTTTACAGGTTATACTGACAAAGTCTGCATCTTTTACAGCTATTTTACATCGTTTTTCTAGCATTATTTTGCCTTTCATACTTATTTCTCCTTATTATATCATTTCTTTTTCGAACAAACTAGGTTCTCTTATCTCTTTTGTTATGGCGCAAACGCTGTTATAGCTCAGGTTATGTTTTGCGGCGATCTCACGAATGACGACGGGGCTTTGTTTGCCTAGCTTTATGCCTTCTTCGTATTCTTTGAGTATATCGTAGTTTCTAAACGTACCTTTGTAGCTGGGTACGTAAATATTTGCTCCGCCGTATTCTTTGATGATATCGGCCATGCTTTCGCTCTCTTTGACGCGGTTGTAGAACTCGGCGAATAGATCGAAGCTATTTATCATTTGTAGTATTTGTCTTTCATTTGAATAAGGGCTTGCACGACGTCGGCGGCATCGCTCCTTGATAGAAATTTAAGATGTAAGGGCCTGATTTTAACTATCCTAAAGATGAACTCTCTTAAAGCCATACTCGTTTTTACGTTAGCTATCTCTTCCCAGATACCAACGATAGTTTCAAGCTGCTTTTTGGTGGCGTATAGGCTGCCTTTAGCGGGCGTTAGATCTTCACTAGACATAAAGGACGAGCTAGACGTTTTATTTGTTTTGGTTTTACGAGTAGATTTTTTAAAATTTGCGCCTTTACTGGGCTTATATCCCACGACTTCTAGCACGCTTCTAAGCTCTTCAACGCTTAGTTGCGTCAAGCTATATTTGCCGAATTGCGCTTGTAAATATATCTTTCTGCACTCGTCGTCCACGAAATAGTTGTGCTTCAATGTTTGTATCATTTTTATATAGTATTTTTTTAGCTCGCTCGTATTCATCTCAAACCGCCAAATTTAAGGTGTTTTCCATTATAGTTGTAATAGTTGTATCGGTTGTAGTCTCCGCTTTACAACTATATATCACGCTCTTGCCCGTTTTACGGCTAAACCATAGCTTGCCGTCGAATTTATCGAGGCAATCCCTAGCCGTTCTATCGTCTTTTTCGTAATTCATAGCGTTTAGCAGCTCGGTTTTGTTTAGATCTCCGCCGGCTAGTATTTTTTGCGCTAGGGTAGTAAAATTTAGCTCGTATTCGCTCATTCTAGCTACTTCTACGTCAAGCTCGTTTAGTTCTAAATTTAGCGTTTTTACGCAAAAACCGCTATCTTTTACTCCGGCTCTTTCTTTGGCTACTTCAAGTAAGAAATTTAACTCGTTTTCTTTGCTGGGGCGTTTTAGTAGATGATACATAACGTCGAGAGAATTCCTTATATGGTTACTGCCTTGATAGTTTTTACCGTCTTTGTTGGAGTGATGCAGGATGATCACGGTGGCTCCCGCTTCGCGTAAATTTTTAAGCGCGCCAAATAGTCTATTTATGCGGTTGTCGTTATTGATATCTACGAAATCCCGCAAGCTATCTAGGATAAAAACGCAATCTTTGTAAGCTTTACCTACGGCGTTTTCTTCTAGCTTTAGAACAAGCTCGAATCCGCAAAGCTCTAGCGCGCTGCGCTGGATATAGTTCATGCTCTCGTAGCTTTCTATAAGTAGCCTATCTACGCCGCGCTGTTTGAGTACGCCTACTGGGTTGTCGTAGTCTATGAAAAATACCCTTTGGCCTTCTTTGCAAAGTCTTTTAGCTAGGGCAAAGGCCATATAACTTTTACCCGTGCCTCCGTCTGCATAGATTAGCGTAATAAGCTGCTTTACTAAAAAGCCCTCTATTAAAAACTCGACCTTTTCGTTAAAGCTGTCCTTAGTTAGGCTAGAGCTTTTTAAAAACTCGAAAATTTCGCTCATATATTTCCTTTATATACCGATTTGCCGCTTTCCAGATCGGCTAGTATCGCTTTTCTTATACGCTCAAAGCCTAGTCTTATAGATGGATCCTTGGCTCTGTTTTCAAAGCTGCCGTTACTCAGCTCTTCGTATGGCTTCTTTTCTTCTTGCATAGCTTGCGTGTCGCGCGGCAGGCGGTAGATCGCCTCGCAGTCTATCTCGCGAAAGATTATGCCCGCTTCTTTGATCGCGGCAAGGTTATCCGCCCAAAACTCCCTTAGCTTTACTTTTATATTCTCTTTGTTCATCTCAAAGATCTGTTTTGCGGCGGGGTGCGAAAAGACGAAATGCAAATTTATACCGTTAATCTTCGCCCATTTTAAAAGCTTCAAGTCGATTATGCCGTCTATACCGTATTTGGCTAGTTTTTGTACGAGCTGGTATTTTGCGATACCGGGAGCAACCTCCATCATTTGCTCTCCAGCAAATTTCTTTGAAGCTGAACCTCGGGCATTCCCTCGGCTATCTTTTGGATGTTTAGTATCTCTTTTATCTCTTCGGGGCTTAGAGGCTTTACCTCTCCTATACGTTTGTTGTCTTTGAAACCAAGTTTATTTTTCCATACGAAAGCAGCTTGAGCGTTTTCTAAGCACTTTTCCCAGCTTTGAAAATACGCCGATCTTAAAATTTCAAACTCCATGAACTCGTACTTAGTCAAAGAAAAGCTTATTTGCCTGCCTTTGCACTGGATATACCTTATACCGTCGCTTATGAATATATCTTTTACTTTGGCGCAAATTCTAAACAAAAGCTCTTTTTCGAATTTGCTCTCATATTTAAAAAAATACTCCTTGGTTTTTTCATCATCCATCAAGGATTCAAGGCTTATTTTATGTTTTTTTAGTAGCCTGTTTAGTATATCTTTAGCATTCTTTGCTTCGCCACCTACGCCTTGCTCTGCTAGAGCTTGGAGCTTTAGAAGTCTGGCTTTTAGTTTTTCGTCGATGTTTTGCATGGTTTTTCCTTAAAATTTAAACCTTTTAAAATACGTTTAACAGCGAATTAAACGCATTTTAAAGGGCTTAACGCCCTTTAGCGCGAATTCTTAGTTTCGCTCGCCTTACAAATCTAGGTAAAAGCCTATTTTTGTCGTCCCTTAAGCCCTTAAAGTTGTGCCACAGGCCTTGAAATATGCTTTCTTTCATTTTCCTACCTCCAAACTCTCTATTTTAGGAACTATGCGGAAGCTATCTTTTACCGTTCTTGTTAGCCCTAGCTTTACGAGATCTTCGTCTTTTAGCTCCGCTAGAGCGTCTTTATTGGGCTTTTCCTCGTATATGATGCACTCTTTGGCTAGCCCGTAACTTTTGATCGCCTTTAACAGGCTTTCCACTTTAGCCTTTATGCGCGGCAGGCTTACGCTTTTTGTGAGGCGGTAGCCGATCTCGCCGAAAGTAAATTCTTTCGAGCGTTTTTCGGCAAATTCGTACTTGTTCTCTTCGCAAAAAAACGTGATTTGCTGCTCGATATAGTTTTTCTCGCTCTCGAGCCTCTCTACTTCGGCCTTTCTACTCTCTTTGATGCGGTTGCACTCAAGCGTTACTTCGCCGTTAATCTTTTCTATGCCTACGCTTAGCTCGCATACCTTTTTTAGCGCATTATCTATATCGCTAAAACTTTTTATTTCCATATTTTCCTCCTAAAATTTTAAATTTCATCGCAAATTTGAGTTTCGTTACGTATCCGTAGATCGTACATATCGCCAAATTCTCTTTAGCTTTTTTGTGGTTTTTAAACTCAAGCGCCATTACTCAAACAAACTAAATTTAAGCTCGCTTAGGCCGTATTCTTTAGCCCACGCCGCCTCTTGCGCCACGCCCTCGCTGTTATCGCTCCATTTGCACGGGTAGCGGTAGTAGTAGCTACACACCCTAAGCAGCTCTTCGCAGTTTTTCATCACTCTTTCGCGCTCAAGCTCGCTATACACGCCCATCCACGCAAGCACGGGCGAGATAGGCTCGTAGCCGTTTTGTCTGACGATAGCGCAAGCTTGCTGCGCTATTTGCCTCGCATAGTAGTTTCTGTCTCGATCTTTGCACTTGATACTAGCGTAGGGCGTAGAAACAAATACTAATCTTGCCGTTTTCATTTATTCTCCTTTCTTAAAATTTAACTTTATGAGGCGTCCCGCAAGACGCCCGAAAAACCAAATTTAAGCCGCCGTATCTATCACTTTGCCGTCGGTGGTTCTTATGATATATTTGCCTACCAGCTTAAACATACTCTTTGAGTAGTCCGCTTTCTGGCCTTTTATCATGCTTCCGCGCCTTATGCCTCTTATTTCGCCTTTTGAGTTCACTCTCACTTTAAATCCTTTCTCTTCAAGATTTCTTACCAACCTAACTAGCCCCGCCGCTCGCGTTTGATTAACTGCGCAATTTTCAAGAGAATCTATCGTTACGTTCATCATTTTTTCACTCCTTACAACTATTACAACCGTTACAACTATAAAAGCAACATCTTCGTAGCCTCTTTGACTACGTCTTCGTTTATAGGGGTCTTTGCATATTCGCTTAGCATCTTTGCCCTTCTTAGCAACTTTTCGGTCTTTCTGAAATTTCCTTTAGCTAGCGCTTCTATTAGATCGATGCACGGTTTTTGCGTTACGCCGAAGTTTTTACAAACGGCTTCTAGGTCGTCTCTTATCTTTTTCTTGTCTTCGTCTACGTAGGAAAGTCCGCCTAGTATCCATTTATTTCCGACTCTTGAGCTTAGCTGTTCTAGCTCGTTTCCGCTCTTTGAAGCGGTTAAATTTATCAGTAGCTTATTGGTGCCCACGAGCACCAAAGTAGCGCGGCTAAAATCGTGCATCCTGCGCAAGCTTTCAAGCGCGCGGTAAGGCAAGTGTTCGGCCTCGTCTATGATGATCGTTCTGCTTACTTTTTTTAGAGCTTCCGCGCTTTGACGTATTAGCTCGTCTATGCTTCCTTTGTCGTTTAGTCCGAGCTCTCTAGCTAAAATTTTAAAAAGGCTCTTTGCGGACGTATTTATGGTGGCCTCGATTAGAATGCTATCGGGATGCGTTCTTACGTATTCGCGCACGGCTCTTGTCTTTCCGCTGCCGGCTACTCCGCTTATCATCGCCATATCTCTATCTTGTACCGCCCAGCCGATCACCGCGTGTATGCTTTTGGCGTCCTTGGTTCTTACAAACGGTAGCTCGTCTTGCAAAACGTCCACTTTTTGGATAAAATTGTCGAGATAGTTTTTAGCTGGCTCTTCTACTTTGTCGGCATACTTGTAGCTAGAGCCTTCTTTTATGTATCCCGAGATATACGCGGGATTTATCCCCAAAGCCGTAGCGAATTTGTTCTGACTCATGCCGCTTGATTTATTAGCTTCGATGAAGTCTTTTATTCTCTCTGCTAACTGCATTTTTCCTCCTTTGATTTTGGTTTTTAAATGTTTTAAACGCCGTTTAATAGGACTTTAAACGACCTTGAAAACATTTTTATTCCCCGCTTGCTATCTCTATGGCGTCGTCTACGGAAAATTTCTTTTTAGTCGTTCTCTCTGCGCTAAATTCGTTTAATTTATCGTAATCAAACCCCGCGTTTATTATGTTATTTACCTCTTTTTGCCTTTTTATGGTCTCTTTTAGTGTCTCTATCTTGTCGTCGTCTTCGTAGTTAAAGTTTTCAGGTTTTAACGCCTCTTTGTGGGCTTCAAGCATTACTTCGAGGTCGTAATTTACGTTTAGTCTCGTAAATTCGCTAAATTCGGCGCGTTTTATGACGGCTCGGATGGCTTTCATATCGTCTTTAAAGACCTTTTTAACGGCCTTGTAGGTTTCCGCGCTCATAGGGCATATCTCTTTATCCTTTGCTTCGCAGATGAAATTTCCTTCCAAATCGAATACGAATATCGAGCTTACGTCGTCTATGTTTTCGCTAACTAACACCTGGGTCTTTACGGCCGGAAGAAACGCCGAGCCGAATTCTCTTGCATCGTAACTAATTCCCTTTTTGCCTACCGTTCTAGGCTCTAACCCTCCCGCATGTAGCATAAATTCCTCTTTTCTTACGCCGCGAAGCGGAGTCGTATCGCTATTCCAACGATCTATCGGGCTTGATTTTTTGCGTCCTACGCTCATTATGTCCCATTTAAGCACCTCGGCTTCAAATTTAACCCTTGCCTGGTCTAGCGTTAGCAGGTATTTAAGGTTGGTCTTTTTAACAAACCCTAGCTCGTCTTTTGCGGATCTATCTTTTTTGGGCGTTCTTTGCTCGATCGCCTCTCTCATGGCTAGGTTAAATCCTATATATCCCGGCGTTTGAGAGATGCCCGCATGCTGCATCACTCCAAAGTGCCTCTCTACAAAGCCTTTTTCGTCGCCGCTATACGCTATGGCTCTATCGTAGTCGATATTTAAGCCGTTTAATAGATGCTGAAACTGATCGCTTAGGTAGTCCTTGCCATTGTCCCCTTTCACGTAATCGGGTTTGCCTAGCGTATTAAGCGCTTTCCACATGAGTCTTACAAGGCCTAGGGCATTTGATTTTCTCTCTATACTGGCTACGCATCTGCCGCTATACACGTCCACGATGCTAAGGATATTGGCTCGTATCGCCTCGCCTTTTTCCCCGTCTCTTACCATCACGTCAAGCGGCGAGCTATCTATCTGCCAGCATTGGTTGCGTCTGGTTATCATCTCGCCTTGATCGCCCAGGGCCGGCTGGAAGTAGCTTTTCGCTTTATCTTCGCCTTTCGTGATCATTATGTATTCAAGCTTGTTGGCGGCGTAATAGCCGTCTAGGTATCTTTTTATTACGCCTGCGTCAAAGAGCGGTTTTATCTTTCCGGTTAGAAATTTCGGATAGTTATGCGCTTCGTCCCTTCGTCTAAAATACTCTTGATGGAGTCTGCGGTAAAGCTCTGTTATATTTAGCCCGCCTGCGCCGTAAGCGCGGAAATTTTCAAGTATAAACTCCTTCATCCACTCTTCGAGCACGCTAGCGTTTTTTCTATGCTTGCCGCGCTTATCTATCAGCGCCGCCGCGCCTTTTTCCTTATAAGCTTTTTGCCATCTAAAAAGGTTTGCCTCGCTTATACCGCTGTCTTCGCAAAACTTTTTACATGACACGCCTTGTTTTTTGGCTGCCTCATACTCTTTTAGCAGTCTGATTTTTTGGTTAATCTCCTCTTTTTCATCGTCGTCCAACACCGCGTACTCCCTGCTTAAATTCTCTTTTTTGCCGTCGCTCGCGTCAGCTTTGCCGCCCTTTATTTCGCTAAATTTCATCCGTCTAAATCCGCTTTGCTCCGAGCCGTCCTCTACGTATACGCTTACGTCTTTATTAGCTTTGCCGCCTTTTATCGCTCCGTCTATATCCGCGATCTCCACCGCAAACAGCAGCTTCGCTCCGCCGCGGCTTCTGATACCGGCGTCAGATATCTTTATGAATGGATACTTGGCTGAACCTCTATTTATAGAATTTGCCAAAGTTCTTGGATGAACGCCAAAAATTTCAGCTGCCGCGGCGGTTTCGACGTAGATCATTTAGCTGGCCTTACTCTCTTCTTGCTCGCTTCTTAGGGCGTTAGGAAGTTCCTTAATTATGCCCTCGCTCAAAAGCGCCTCAAACACCTTTCTTGAAGTAGCGAAATTTTTGTTGCCTACTACTTGACCGTTTATCACCATATAGGTGGTGCGCTCGCTTAGATCGTGTTTTTTAGCCCACTGTCTTATGCTTATGCAGTTATCGGTGAAGTATTTCTTTATCACTTTACGCTCCTTTCTTTATTTATCATTGTTAAGTCTATGTTTGTTATAATCTTGAAAAAAGGAAATATCTTGGATTTTCTTACAAATGCGAATTTATTTTTGCTAAATAACCACTTCCTGGCGCTAGGATTAGTCGTATTAAGCTTTATTTTAGGCTTTTACGCAGGTTTATATTATGCGAATTTAAAAAGCAAAATAGGCCAAGAATTTAAGTTAAGCTGCAACCACTCTCCAAATAAAAGAGTAGTTTTAAAAACCATAAATTCAAAGCTTATTTTTAACTCGTGCCCTCACGCAAAAGATCTTAAATTTTGCAAAAAGCTAAATGATAAATGCATTTTAAAAGATCATCTTTTACCCTAGAACGAATCCAAGTACAGCACCCACACAAAAAGCAAAAGCGCAAATCACAATAATTTCAACCATAGCAGATCCTTTTATAAACTTAACAATGATAAATAAAAGAACTATTTTTCAAACCTTTGAAAGATTTAATCTCAAATAAGATATAATTTTTCGTAGATTTGAAAGAATTATACATTAAAAAATAATGTATGTCAATTAAAAATTACTTAAATACATTAGAAAGGTATGTATATTTTGAGAAAAATAGATCCTATATTAAAGAAACTAAGAGAGCTGACAAACACTACAAGCGATGTAGAAATGTGTTCTGCGTTAGGATTAAACTACGCTACTTTGGATGGGTGGAAGTTAAAAGATAGTGTTCCTGCACGTAGACTTCTTGAGTATGCTGATAAATTTAATGTCTCAGTTGATACATTAAAAAACAATGTATTGCCAAATAGTGACCCAAATTTAGAAATACAGGATGGCTACTGGATAAAAAAACTAAATCAAAAAGTCGGCGCGGGCACGAGCGTGGATATAACGGAAGTCGACGTTATAGACGAGGATGAAAGGTTTTTTGTCCCAGCTACTTTCTTTAAAACCATAATGAAAAATGAGAAGCTACGTATGGCGCAAGTCGACGGCTATTCGATGGTGCCGATGCTTCATCCCGACAACTGGGTTATTTTTGAAAAAACGAAAGAATTTAAAGGTGACGGATTGTATGTAATCATGTATAACGACAATCTTATGGTGAAAATCCTACAAAAAACGCCGCGCGGAAATTTATATATCAAAAGCACGAACAAAGACTATGAAAGCTTTGAGCTTGACGAAGATACTTATGGGTCTTGTCATATAGTCGGTAAAGTGATTAAATGTATTATTTAAAGTAAGCTTAAAATGATGATTAATCGTTTAAGCTATTTTTAAATAATATTTAAGATTAAAACGATTTTTTATTGTGTTTTTACAATGATGATTAAAAATAAACCCCATAGATACGCCAACTATTAGCATTAATCATCATTAAGCTTCGATTAATCATCATTTTCCTAAAAATTTGATGATTAATGGCTATATTTTTAAAAATTCGCTGTGTCTTTAGTGGCAAATCTTAAGAGATGTACGGCTGTGAGGGAAAAATATCGGGACGAATTTCGGGAAGCTTTAAAAGGCGTTTAAAGAGCGATTATTTGGGCTTTTATAAGTGTTTGCAGCGTTAAATTTTTCCGCTTTTTTGGGATAAAACGGACGATTTGGGATTATAGGGATTTTTCTCTTAGCTGAATTCTTGCGTTACAACTGAGAGTGAAGCTTTTTAAAGTGCCTATTCTACGCGCTTTCAAAAATCTCGCGCTAAAATTTCTCACTCTCATTTTCTATACCCCCTCACACTTTTTCGTCGCCGTAATCGTTGCTAATATGTTATAATTTTGCGAATTTTAAAATCACTTTGTGTTTAAATTTGGCTGCAAAACAAGACAAATGCCGCAAATTTCAAGAATCAAAAAATAAGCCGCAAAACAAAAAGAGGAAAAAATGGAAAAATACGAAGGCTACAATCTCAGGTTCAAAGACGCTCTCGTCGGCGTGCAGTTTTTATTCGTCGCGTTTGGCGCGCTCGTGCTGGTGCCGATATTAACGGGGCTTGATACGTCCGTGGCGCTGTTTACGGCGGGTATCGGCACGCTGTTGTTTCAGCTAATCACGCGCAAAAACGTCCCGCCGATCTTTCTTGCGTCTAGCTTTGCATTCATCGCGCCGCTTAGCTTTGGCGTGAAGGAGTGGGGCATCGCTGCGACGATGGGCGGAGTGGTTGCGGCGGGGTTGTTTTACGTGGCTTTGAGTTTGCTAATTAGGCTCAAAGGCGAGGGCTTTTTGCATAAAATTTTACCGCCCGTGGTCGTGGGGCCCGTCATCATGACGATCGGCCTCATCCTCTCGCCCGCAGCCGTAAATATGGTCATGGGCAAAGGCAAGGAGGCGCTATATACGCAGGCTCAGTCGCTTACAATCGCGCTCATCTCGCTCTCGGCGGTTATCGTCGTGATGATGTTTGGCCGCGGCATGCTGCGCCTCGTGCCGATACTTTGCGGTATCGCGGCGGGATACTGTGCGTCGCTGTTTGTCGGGATCGTGGATTTTACGCCGATTCTAAACGCGCCGTGGTTTGCGCTGCCGCATTTCACCGCGCCGGTTTTCAAACTCGAAGCCGTAATCTACATGGTGCCTATCGCCATCGCGCCCGCGATCGAACACATCGGCGATATGCTTGCGATCAGCAACGTCACGAAGGAAAATTTCCTAAAAAATCCGGGGCTTAAAAGCACGCTGCTTGGCGACGGGCTCGCGACGTCGCTAGCAGGCTGCTTCGGCGGTCCGCCGAACACCACCTACTCCGAGGTCACGGGCGCAGTCAGCATCACGAAAGCCTACAATCCAGCCATCATGACCTTTGCCGCGCTTGCGGCGATACTGCTAGCCTTCGTGGGCAAGCTCGGCGCCGCGCTCTCCACGATCCCAGCTCCCGTCATCGGCGGCATTATGCTGCTGCTTTTTGGTATCATCGCGAGCGTGGGCATGGAAACGCTCATAAAAAACAACGTAGATCTGGCCGAGCCGCGCAATATGATCATCGTCGCGCTCATTTTCGTGTGTGCGATCGGCGGCATGGTGCTGGACTTCGGCGCGATGAGTTTTAGCGGCGTGGGACTTGGCGCGCTCATCGGCATCACGTTAAATTTAGTGCTGCCAAAGACCAAGCATTTTGACGGGTACTAAGTTAAATTTGCGCGGAGCTTGAGTCATTTCGCGCGGTTGCGGGTAAATTTAGGCCGCGGGGATGTTTGCCGTTTGGTAGCCCGGCTTAGATTTACGAGCGCGCCAAATTCGCTCCGCTTGAAGTCCGGCGCGAGTTTAAATTTTCACCCCTCTTTCGTTTTTAGGCGAAAAATTTGCTACAATTACCGCAAAAAATTAAAAAGGCTATATTAATGAAAAGCTTAATCATCGTGGAATCTCCCGCGAAAGCCAAAACGATAAAAAATTTTCTTGGGCCAGGCTACGACGTCATCGCATCAAAAGGCCATATCAGAGACCTGCCAAAGACGGCATTTGGTATCAAGATCGAGGGCGAAAAATTTACGCCAGAGTATAGGATCAGCGCCGATCACTCCGCAATCGTAAAAGAGATCAAAGAGCTAGCCAAAAGCGCCGACCAAATCTACCTCGCAACCGATGAGGACCGCGAAGGAGAGGCCATCGCCTACCACATCGCCGCAGCCATCGGCAAAAAGCCCGAGAGCTTGCCCCGTATCGTATTCCACGAGATCACCAAAAGCGCTATCGAGGCCGCTTTAAAAAACCCGCGCACTATAAATATGGATAGCGTAAACGCGCAGCAAGCGCGTCGCCTGCTGGACCGAATCGTAGGCTACAAGCTCTCGCCGCTGTTAAATTTAAAAATCCAAAAGGGGCTAAGCGCGGGACGCGTACAAAGTGCAGCCCTAAAAATCATCGTGGACCGCGAGCGCGAGATTCGCGACTTTAAGCCCGTAGAATACCACAGCATCGACGCGGTTTTCAAAAAAGACCTTGACGCCGAGCTGGTTAAATTTGAAGCGCAAAAGATAGAAAAGCTAACTATCACAAACGCCGACCGAGCCAAATTTATCGTAGAAAATCTAAAAAGCGATAAATTTAGCGTCCGCGAGATCGAAGCCAAAGAGCGCAAAACCGAGCCCGCGCCGCCTTTTATGACCTCGACGCTACAACAAAGCGCGAGCAACCGCCTAGGCTTTAGCCCGAAAAAAACGATGATGATCGCGCAAAATTTGTATGAGGGCGTGCAGACGCATCAGGGCTTCATGGGTGCGATAACGTATATGAGAACGGACAGCCTAAATCTCGCCAAAGAAGCCGTCGCTGCCGCGCGCGAGACGATCGAGAAAGAGTACGGCGAGCGCTACCTGCCGGCTAAGGCTAAAATTTACGCAACCAAAAGCAAAGGCGCGCAGGAAGCCCACGAAGCGATCCGCCCGACGAACCTCAGCTTCACGCCCGCTATCGCCGCGCAATATCTCGAAAAAGACGCATTGCGCCTCTACACGCTCATCTACAACCGCTTTTTGGCCTGCCAGATGAGCGCTAGCATTAGCCAGACGCAAAACGTATTCGTCGCGGGCGCAAAAGGCGAGTTTAAAATAAGCGGCCGCAAGGTGCTGTTTGACGGATTTTACCGCGTTTACGGCGATATGGATAAGGATAAAATTTTGCCCGACCTAAAAATCGGCGATCCTATGAGCCTGCAAAGCATCAAAAGCTCGCAGCACTTCACCGAACCCCCGTCTCGCTACTCGGAGGCCGGGCTCGTTAAAAAGCTAGAAAGCCTAGGCATCGGGCGCCCTAGCACCTACGCGCCGACCATCTCGCTGCTGACCTCTCGCGACTACGTAAAAGTCGAGAAAAAGCAGCTCGTGCCAAACGAGATCGCCTTTACGATGATGGGCGTTTTAGAGGAGCATTTTAGCGATATCGTAGATAGCGAATTTACGTCAAATATGGAAGAAAAGCTCGATCACGTCGCCGAAGACAAAGCGGACTGGCAAAAGCTTTTGAGCGATTTTTATCATCCGTTTATGGATAAAATTTCAGCCGGCAAAACGGGCATAAAAAGCCAAAAAGTCGCCGTTCCCATCGGAGAAAAATGCCCCGAGTGCGGCGGCGAACTACTGCTGCGAAAGGGGCGCTACGGCGAGTTTATCGCGTGCGGGAATTTCCCTAAGTGCAAATACTCGCGCAATATCGCCAAGGCAGAACAAGGCGCGCAGGAAGGCGAAGCTGCGGCAAAGCCGAAAAAAGAGCTCAAAAAGATCGACGTACCGTGTCCAAAATGCGGCGGCGACGTCGTGGAGAGATTTAGCCGCCGGGGTAAATTTTACGGCTGCGCAAACTACCCAAAATGCGACTTCGTCTCAAACTACGAGCCTGTCGCGCAAAAATGCGACGAATGCGGCGGCGATATGATCAAAAAAGAGCTCAAAAAGGGAACGTTTCACGAGTGCGTGAAGTGTAAGAAAAAGGTGCAAATCGCGGAGCAATAACGGCGGCTTGTCTTTTTGGTTTATACTTCGTTGGAAATTTCGCCGAAGCTCGGTTACATACTACTTGTATGCGCCCTCGCTCGGCTCATTTCCGCCTCGTCTAAACGCAAAAATACGTCGCCTTATCGATTTTCGCTCAAATTTGAAACTAATCTACAATTTGTAAATTTGACCGCCAAATTTACAAGGCGAAGTATTTTGAGATGATTTTTGGGGTTGCGCAGGTAAAATTTAGCGTAGGCTGGACAAGTAGTCCGCCGAGCTAAATTTTAGCAAGCTCCGCAAAAAGCGCTCAAAAGACAAGCCTTCAACAAAAAAGGAATAATCTAATGAAAACTATTATGTTATGTGCTATTTGTTCGGTGAGTTCGGGCAACTGCTCCGAGGACTGTGGCTACTGCACGCAAAGCGCAGGTATAAACGCCGATATCGAAAAATACAAAATGAAAACCGCCGAGCAGGTAGTCGCCGAAGCTAGGATCGCGGCGGCCAACCACGCGCTGGGCTTTTGCCTAGTCACTAGCGGCGCAAGACTCACGGACAAAAAGACTGAGGAGATCGCCCGCCTCGCGCGCGCCGTAAATAAAGAAGTCTCAAACCTCATGCTGATCGCCTGTAACGGCATGGCGACGCTACCGCAGCTAAAAGAGCTCAAAAGCGCGGGCGTGTTTAGCTACAACCACAACCTAGAAACCTCGCGCGAGTTTTTCCCGCAAATTTGCTCTACGCATAGCTGGGATGAGCGCTGGCAGACCAACATCGACGCCAAAGAAGCGGGGCTAATGCTATGCACGGGCGGCATTTACGGCCTTGGCGAGAGCGAGGCCGATCGCGCGAGCCTGCAAGCTAGCCTTGCAAAGCTTGATCCGTTTTCTAG
>CAUSIL010000021.1:0-15175 GCA_963531395.1 uncultured Campylobacter sp. | reverse complement strand
CATCATCGCTACCGAAAAGTACGCCGACAACCTCATCTCAACAAGCTCAGTTTTAGAGGTTTTACTCGTCTTTAAAGAAAACGCGGGCTTTAACGTCAAATTTATCCTAAAAAAACTAGTCGCCGCGCTGGAGGGATCAAATTTAAAGCTAAATATTAAAATTTGCGAGCTGGACGAGATTTTTAAGTCTCACAAAAACGACCACAAAGCAAAGGCCGCGTTTAGCCGCATCCGCTATATCTGCGGCTCGCGGACGCTTTATAAGGCCGCTCGCTCGGAGATTTATAAAACTCGCGAGTTTAACGCACAGGAAAATCTTAAGTTTTACGCCAAAAATTTAGGTGCTTTTAACGAGATCCCAAATATTAGGCAAGAGCCCGATCTTAAAAACGACCTTGGCGGCACAAACGACATCTACTACCTAAACTGCGCTCTAAACGGCTTTGAAAACGAGATCAGCATGCGCTCGCAGGCTCTAAAATTTATCGACGAAAAGGAGCTTAGCGCGCTAAATTTGGCGGCTGATTTTATCCTTTGCGTAAAATCGGCACAAAATTTAACCCTGGGCTCGGACGTTTTCGCCTCTGCCAAGCTAAACGAGATCACCGCGCTCATGCAAACCAAGTCCAAAAAGACGCAAGAAAACAGTAGCGTCATCTCGCAAAAGCTCTTTTCCTGCATGCACTCGGTCGCCGTTTTCTCACGCTATCTGGTTTCTAGCTTTTATAGGAGCAAATTTACGAGCGGGGCTAAATTTAGCGAGCTACGAGCCGCGCGGCTAAAAAACGGATTTTATAGATTTGAAAACACGATTTACGTACCGCTACACGTCCGCCCTCGCCCTCTAAATGCCGTGCTAAAGCAGCTTTTAGCCCTCGGCGATGCGGAGTATAAATTTGACGTCGGGACGATCTTTTACCTAAAACGCGCGCAAATCAGCAAAGAGGACGCCGAGGACTCGCTCGCGCTTTTTAAAAAAATTTTGATGAGAAACCACGCTCACTGCATCATCAAAGCGCTTTTGGACGCGGAGATTTTGCCCGTTTTGGTTAAACCACTCGAGCACGCCGTAAATTTGGCCGAATTTGACGGATACCATAAATTTAGCGTCGGCGAGCACTGCGTTTTAAGCGTCAAATTTGCCGAAAATATCAAAGATAAATTCGTAAAATCGCTTTGCGACGAGCTCTGCCTCGAGGGGCGCACGCTGCTAAAGCTGGCCTTGCTACTGCACGACGCGGGCAAGGGTCTAGGCGGCGATCACTCGGTCGTGGGTTCAAACATCTTCCGCGCCTACGCTAGCAAGCTAAATTTGAGTGCAAAGGCCGTAAATATCGGCGTTACGCTCGTGCGCTACCACACGCTTATGAACGACGTGGCAAATCGCGAGGATATCTACGATCAGCGCACGATTTTTAGCTTTATCTCAAAGCTTGGCGATCCGCAAACCCTAAAACTCGCCTACATCGTCGCTTATTGCGTGATAAACGCGACCGATGAAAAGCTCTATACGCCCTATCTGGCGCGGCTTTTGCGCGAGCTTTACGGCATTTGCCTGCAAAGCTTCGAGGATGAAAACCTGCTTGACGAAGCCGCAAGACGCGTAAAAAAAGAGCTTAGCATCAGGCGAAACGCTAAATTTGCGGCCTTAAGCGAAAATTTGAAAGAAAAAATCTTCGCCATCAGATCAAATTTACTCTTTGCTAAATACCAGCCTGACGGCATCATCGGCATCGCTCAAACCGCGCAAAACGCGGATAAACTAAGCGTGCAGGTGCAAAATCATCAAAGCCTAAGCATCGAAATTTACGCGCAAAACTACCCGAATTTAGCGGTTTTGCTCTCGTCTTTGGCGCACCTTGATCTTGGATTTATGGAGATTTTCGAGCTGTTTGACGGTAAATTTTACGTCAAGCTAGAGTTTAACAAAAACGTAAAATCAAGCGAGCTAGAAACCCTAAAAAACCTCATCGAGATCTCGCTAAAAAGCGGCGCCTCAGCGCAGATAAATCGCCCGATCATACTAAAAGGCGAGCTAAATTTCGACGCTAACCACTCACAAGAGTACGCAAAGCTTGGCATAAACGCGAAAGATCAGCGCGGGCTGATGGCTTACGTATTGGGAGTTTTTAAGGAATTTGATGTAAAAATAGCCAACGCTAGAATCCAAACCGTAAAAAACAGGACGCGAAATTTGCTGCTTATCGAAAAGCGCGAGGGCGTGGATTTGGGCGAAATTTTAAAATTATTAGAAAGCGAGTAAACATGTGCGGAATCGTCGGTTACGTCGGCAATAGAGAAAAAAGAGAGTTTATTTTAAACGGATTAAAAGAGCTTGAGTACCGCGGCTACGATAGCGCAGGCATGGCGGTGATGAGCCTAGAGGGCGGATGCGACAAATGCGCGCAAGAGATCGCCTTTTTTAAAGCCATCGGCAAGCTTGAAAATTTAGCCAAAAAATCAGAGGGCTTTAGCTCTAGCGGCGAAGGCGTAGCGATCGGGCACACGCGCTGGGCTACGCACGGCAAACCTACCGAGATCAACGCTCACCCGCACCTGGGCGAGCACTCTTTCGTCGTTCATAACGGCATCATCGAAAACTACAAAGAGCTAAAAGAGGAGCTTGAGGCAAAGGGCGTTAACTTCCTCAGCCAAACCGACACCGAGGTTATCGTGCATCTTTTTGAGGAAAATTTAAAAACTATCGGCGAGCCATTTAAAGCATACGAAGCCACGGTCGCGCGCCTGCACGGAGCATACGCGACGCTGCTTATCACTAAAACGGCTCCGGGCAAAATTTTCTTCGCCAAGGACGCCGCGCCGCTAGCTATCGGCAAAAGCGACGAAAAAGAGGTATTTTTCGCTTCCTCGGACGCCCCGCTAATCGGCCTGGCCAAAGAGGTGTGCTACCTAGACGACAAAAGCTACGGATTTGTAAGCCTGGACGAGATCGCTGTTTTTAAAGACGCAAAAAAACTAAGCCCAAGCTTTGCAGCTCTGCCTGCCGATAAAAGCTACGCGCAAAAAGAGGGTTACCGCTTTTTCATGGAAAAAGAAATTTACGAACAAAGCGCGGTAGTCTCAGAAACGCTAATGGAACGCGTCAAAGAGGATGCGGTAGGTCTTGAAAATTTAACGAACGAGTACCTGCAAAATATCGATGATATCGTGATTTGCGCGTGCGGCACTAGCTATCATGCGGCCCTTACGTCTAGCTACCTTTTCGAGCGACTAGCAGACGCTAGAGCCAAGGTCGAGATCGCGAGCGAATTTCGTTATAGACGCCCAAAGCTAAACAAAAACGCCCTTTTTATCGTAATCTCGCAAAGCGGCGAGACGGCCGACACCCTAGAAGCGCTAAAAATCGCCAAGCAAGCGGGGCTAAAAACGCTAGCCATCTGCAACGTCGATAACTCCTCGATCGTGCGCCTAGCAGACGACACGCTGCTAACTCGCGCGGGCATCGAAAAGGGCGTAGCCAGCACCAAAGCCTTCGCCACGCAGGTAGTAACGCTGTGGATGCTAGCGCTTCAAATCGCGCAGGCTAAAGCCTCCATAAGCAAAGAAGAGCTAAAAAGCGAGATCGCGGCGCTCCTGCACGTTCCGCAAATTTTAAATATCAGCAAAGAGCCGCAAGAGCGTATCCGCCGCCTAGCCAAGCACTATTTGCACGGCCACGGCTTCTTTTTCATCGGGCGCGATATATTTTATCCGCTCGCGCTAGAGGGCGCGCTAAAGCTCAAAGAGATCTCCTATCTGCACGCCGAGGGCTACCCTGCGGGCGAGATGAAGCACGGTCCTATCGCGCTTGCCGATGAGAGGCTATTTACGATCGCGCTGATGCCGCAAACCGTCCTTTACGAAAAAACCAAAAGCAACGTCGAGGAGCTAGCCGCCCGCGACGCCTACATACTTGCTATCAGCCCCGAGGAGTTCGAGCTTAGCGACGATTTTATCAAAACGAGCAAGCAAGCTCACCCGATGAGCGAGTTTTTCGAGATGATGATTATCTTGCAGCTTTTTGCGCTGGAAATCGCCGTAAGGCTGGGCAACGACGTGGATATGCCGCGAAATCTCGCTAAAAGCGTGACCGTAGAGTAAATTAATAGGCGAGATTTGAGGGGCGGGGGCATATGCGCGCAAATTTACAAAAAATGCGAGATTTTGGGCGGTTGCTTTCAGTGCACGTGAGGCAAATTAATTAGCTATAATGCAAGCAAAATTTGATTTAAGGAGAAAATATGGGATTATTCGGTTTGGGCAAAAAGGCTGAAAAGGCGCAAATTCCAAGCACTTTTGCCGGCAGAGTGGATAAATTTTGGGCGGAATTTAGCGGCGTGATAGATGAGATAAAGGCCGATCTGGCGGCGGAGGAGTTTGAAAAGGCGATGCAAAAGACCGATGAGAAGCTTCGCATCTGCCTAGCCGAGCCATATTTTATGACAGGGCTCGCGGGCGATAAGCTCGATCTGGTGCTAACTCCCGAGGGCATGAGACACCGATTATTTTGGCTAAGCTTCATCAAAAACGCTATGCCAAAACAGCTTGAGGAGAGAACGCTCTGCACGCTCGGAAAGCCGCGTGCGCCGCGAGGTATCGGAGGGATCGAGATGTATGACACGAGCGTAAACGCCGAGGAGTCGATGATCTACGCGCAGTTTAACGAAAGCGACGTGGATATTAAAATTTACAACGAAAATCTAGCGGCTCTACTCGCGCAAGACGAGGACGAGGCCTATAACCTTAGCTTTATCCTGCTTGATAACATCATCGGCGAAACGGCGATCATAAATACGCTAGGCGAGCTTGAGGTGCTGGACGCGCCGCAGGAAAACGGCGTGCCGCTAAGCGATTTCGCCGATCTGGTCGATGAGAAATTCGGCGAAAAAGCCGCGTGCGAACCGCTGAAGAATTTTTCCAGCTACATGATGGAGCCGCGCGGAAGCGAAGTGCGCGAGGACGTGATCGTAGGCACCACCTGCCTGACAGACATCGTAAATCAGTACCTAAACGGCGAGCGCGACATCTATAACGAAGCCTTTGAGCTCGGCATCAAATTTTGCTTTCTTAGCATTGATAACGGCGGCGACGTGCAGGCGGGCTTTGATCTGCGAAATAAAATCGAGGACGATGAGCTAGAAAGCTGCGGCTCGTTTCTAGAGATAATCGGCGGCGCAACCGGACAAAGACACGCATATATCGATCTCATCTGCTACGACGAGGAAAGGCTAAAAGAAAAGGTAAGCGAGCTTTGTAAAAAATACGGCGCTAGTATCGAAATTCATGACTTTAAAAGATAAATTTAGCTGCGAGCGTCAAATTTATTTTGGATTTGCACGCCCGCGCTATTTTTATTTTGGCGTTAAATTTTGCTTTTGCCATCGGTCGTGGCAGGCTATTTTCCTACTTAAGTTAGCTTAAAATAAAACTATCATCAAAATGGCGGCGTGGCAAGCATAGATCGGCACACGGGCGGTGCGGACTTTAGATGAGCTTTTTGCGCCATACCCTGCTCTAGTTGCCTGCTATGCCGTGCGCAATTTGAAATTTAAACAGCTTCAATGTCTATTAAAGCAACAAGGCTTATTTGCTCACTTGCCTCAACGCAAATTTTTTAGATACCGGCATGCGTTAAATTCTCCGAGTTTGCAGCCTCTGTCGTAAAGTTCTTTGGCGGCGTTTTTATTTTTTTCTACGCCCATGCCCTTTTCGTACGCAAAGCCCAAATTTGCACATGCTAGCGCGCTAGCGCCCGAGCAAGCCCGAGTAAAAAGCAAAGCGGCCCTTTCGTAGTCTTTTTCCACGCCCTCGCCCTTAAAATAGCAAACTCCAAGATCGGCGCAAGAGCCCACGTGTCCGCGCTCGCAAGAGGCCGCAAATATCTGCGCCGCCTTTGCCGCATCCTTTTCTACACCGTCGCCCATCGCGTAGCTTAAGCCAAGATTGTAGCACGCCGTTTCCTCGCCCAGTTCTCAGGCCTTGCTAAACAGCTCATTCGTCTTTTTGCCGTCCGGATAGACGCCAAGCCCCTTGCCGTAGCTATATGCCAGGCTCGCGCACCCCTCGGCCACGTCCTTTTCGCAGGCTTTAGCAAACAGCTCGTTTGCCTTTTTATGATCTTGCGCCGCGCCTTGTCCGTTTTGATAAAGCAGCCCAAGATACACGCAGGCTTTGTCCGCGCCTAGCTTGCAAGCCTTTTCGTAGCGCGCGACGGCTTTTGTAAATTCTTTGTCGGATTCGTAAAAATACCCCAGCCCCGCGCATGCCATCGCGTTTTCCTCGCCGCCTTTCTCGCAGGCGAGCTCTAAATTTTTAATCGCGTTTGACAAACTCTTGCAAACCTCCTTGTTTCCCTTCCTGCACTCGTCGCGCAGATCGGCTAGCTCGCCGCCAAAAGCCAGCGCCGCAAAAAATATGAGCGAAATAAAACGTCTCATAAGCTCAAATTTCCTTTCAAATTTTATAAATTTACCGCCGTAAAGCGCCGAAACCAAAACGCCTGAAGTATAAATTTAAAAAGGTTAAAATTCAAATTTAGCTAAAATCGCTATCAAAAAGGAGCGTAAAATGATCTTTGAAGACGAGCTGATTTTCGTCGAGCGCGAAACTAGCGAGATACCGTGGGTAAAAATTTTTACCAAAACGCCGTTTAAGGAGCTTACAGACTGCGACGAAGCGACGCAAAAAAGGGTTTTTGAAGCGGTTTTGACGACCGAAAAAGTAATGAGAAAATTTTATAATCCAACCAAAATAAACATCGCAAGCTTTGCAAACTACGTGCCGCGCGTGCATTTTCACGTGATGGCGAGGTTTGAGGACGATAGCTTTTTCCCCGAACCGATGTGGGGTAAAAAGCAGCGCGAGGGCGAGCTAAATTTACCTGATTTTGCCGAATTTTCTCAAATTTTAGCGCGCGAGCTAGGCAAAACACGTGAATAAAAAAATACTTCTAACGCTCGCGTTCCTCGTAGTGGCAGGCGTTTTGGCGGTTTATAAAGCGCGCTGGGACGAGCAGACGCAGACGGAAAATATCAAAAAATTCCTCGACTTCCAAACACAAATTTTAAATAAAAATATCGAAGAGGAAAAACTCTCCGCGATGACGGTGGCGGCGCTACTAGCGCAAAACGAACACGTAAAAAAATGCATGAGCCAAAACGACCGCCGGATGTGCCTAGAGACGCTTGGCGAATTTACCAAAACGCTAAGCAAGGTGCCGATTTACCAAAACGCCAAATTTCACATCCATACGCCCGAAATGAGGAGCTTTGCTAGGAGCTGGATACCGATGTATAACGACGATCTAACGAACTTTCGCCACCTGCTAGCCGAGGCTAAAAACGGCGTAGCCGCGGGCATCGAGGTCGGTCGCGCGGGAGTTTTCATTAGGTCGGTCGCGCCGATATTTGAGGATAAAAAGATGCTCGGCAGTATCGAAGTGCTGCTTGATTTTAAGCATTTGAGCGACTTTTTCTCGCAGCAAGGGCTTGATCTTTTCGTATTGCTCGACGCCAGCGGCGATCTGCCCTATCAAAACAGCAGCGACGAGGGCATCATCGAAGGCTTTCATTTCGTAAATAAGAGCTACGCAAATTTAAACGTCTTGCCGATTCTAAAGGATATCAAATTTAAAAGCGGCGGATTTTATCAGACAGATTCGCACGCCTTTAACGTCCAGCCGATGAACGACGCAAAGGGCGAGCGCGTGGGCTACTTCGTGATTTATTTTGACTCGGACTCAAAAGAGCGAAATTTAGCAAAACTCGGCGTTTGGTTTGACTAGTCAAGCAGGCTTTTTGAGTACGGCGAAAATTTGTAGGTAAAGACGCTGCCTTTGCCCAGTTCGCTTTTCACGCCGTACTCTACGCCGTTTTTCACGCAGATGCTTTGCACGATGTTTAGCCCTAGCCCAAAGCCGCCCTGCACGCCTTCGTCTCTGACGTAGCGTTTCCAAATTTTACTCGTATCTTTTATGCCTTCGCCCTCATCCTCTACTACGAGCACGATTTTGCCGCTTTTTTCAAAAAGGCGCAAGTTTATTATCCCTCCTTCGCGGCTGTATTTTACGGCGTTGCTTAGGTTGTTGTCGATCAGTCTACCTGCCTCTATCTTGCTCATAAAAATTTGCAAATCAGGCTCGATGAAGTCGTAAATTTTGATATTTTTCGCCATCGCGATACCGCGCATATACCGCGCTCGCTCGAGGCAAAATTCGCTCAAATTTAAAATCTCGGGCGGAAACAAAATATATCCGCGCTTGATGTAGTACTCGGTGTCCTCGTATGTAACTTGCATTTGCTTTAGGGCCGAGCGCATGCGGGTGACGTATTTGTTATCAAGGCCTAGCATTTCAAGGTTTATGCCGATGACTCCCAGCGGCGTTTTTAGCTCGTGCATCGCGTCGTTAAAAAAGTTATTCATATATTTTTTAGCGTCTTTATAGGGTTTTATACCGCTAACAAACGACAAATAAAGCGCGAAAAATACGACCACGAGCGCAAAGGCAAGAGTTAGAGCCGCGACGAATAAAATCCTAGCCGCGTTTTGCTTTTTGGCTAGCACGAGGTAATAAAACTCGCCGTCCGCGCTAAAATAGGTCTTGTAAAAAAGATGCCCGTTTTCTTGCCTGGTGATAAATTTTAAATCGCTCGGGCGCGCGTCTAAATTTGAGACGATCTGCTTTTCTTTGAGATCAAAAACGCCGTATCTATATGTAAGCGAGATAGGCAAAGTCTCGTTTTTATCGAGCGCTTTGCGAATTTTGCCCTCGTACTCCAGCAGCTCGAACATATTTTTTGAGTATTCGTCTTTGGAGCTTAAATTTATAATCTCGTAGCTTTGAAATATAAACAAAGCCATGATGATAAAAGTGGCTAAGATAGGGATTTTAAGATTTTGAAACATCTATCTTATAGCCTAGTCCGCGCGATGATTTTATAAACTCGGGAGTCGTTTTTTGACGGATTTTTAGTATGTGCATGCGTACGTCGGCGGGATCGATCTCCTTGTCGTTCCACACCTCGGCGCGTAGCCGCTCGATGCCTACGAAGCTATTTTTATGAAACAGCAAACACTCGATGATACCAAATTCTCTCGTACTTAGCTCAACCGGCTCGCCTTTAAATTTAAGCCGCTTTTTAGCGGTATCTAGGCTAAAGTTTTCATCGATCGCGATCAAATTTTTATCGTCTCTGCCGTGATATTTTCTCATTAGCTCGTTTACTCTAAATTTGAGCTCGGCTAGCTCAAAGGGCTTTTTTAGGTACTCGTTACAGCCTAGCTCGTATCCGACCGCCATATCGTCTATATCTACGAGCGAGGTCATTATCATTATGGGCGTTTCACAGCCGATATCTTTGGCGTATTTTATCACCTCGTGTCCGCTGATGTGCGGAACCTTGATATCAAGGATCAGCAGGTGATAAAAGCCCGCCGCTATCTTATCGCAGGCGACCTTGCCGTCAGCGGCTTCATCTACCTCGTAACCAAGACTTTCTAGGTATTCGCTGACGCTCTTGCGATATACGAAGTCGTCTTCAAGCAGTAAAATTTTCATAAATTCTCCGAATTTTATCGCAATATTTTAAGGGGGATGATAGCTAAAAATGATTTTGGAACGTCTGAATTTAAAAAGGCTCGGCGAGTTTGCCGAGCCTAATGCGTCTAGTTTAGTCTAAATTTCACGCGCCCGTGAAAACTTGACCGGCATAAACTATATAGTATCTTAGCATCACGACGCCGCAGATAACTACAAGGGAGTTTGCTATGATGTAGCCCACTCTATAAGCGTGATTTTTAAGAGCCGTTAGCGCTATGGTGATAGGGGTCAAAAGTCCGATACCCACGACGCCTATCCAGAATATTAACGCGTATTGTCCGGTGCTTAAAGCTTGTTTTGCGGCGACCGCGCTAGCTCCGCCCTCGAAATATAGTCCCAAAAATAGTATAGCTATAAGCGGTATCTCAAAAATTACGGCGCGCAAGTCCATAACCAAAAGATACTTCACGTTGTCTTCGTTAAGAAGGCGCTTGAAGCACAAAAGTCCGACCAAGATGTTTGTCGCTACGCCCGAGCTAAAGCCTGAGGTTAGGAACAAGATCGGTAGAATCGGCGTGTTCCAAAGCGGAAGCTTCGTAATCGCGCTAAGCAAAAAGCCCGTATATATGCCTACGCCGATCGCAAGGCCAAAAAGCGCCGTCTCGACTATCTTTGAAAGCGGCGCGAAAGAGCGAATCAGCCTAGAAATAGGACGTAAAATCGCTAGAATTTTATACTTTTCTATCTCTTCTTCGAAAATAATCACCGCAAAAAGATAAGCCAGCGGCGTATAAAGTAGCAGTAGCGCAACGCCGACAGACATAACCGAACCGAAGTTATACTTAATCAAAATCCAGTAAAAACTAAGCGGTTTGCCAAGGTCAAGCACCAAAAGCGCGAGGCCCACGGTAATCGTTATAGGAGCCACTAGAGCGCCCGCCTTTACCATCGCGTCCCAGATACTACCGTCTTGTTTTTTGTGGTAGTTCCACTTAACAAGCAACGCAACCATCATCGCGCCTGCGGACAAACCCGCCAAAAATAGATAAACCACTATCGGCCACGGCCAGTAAATTTCATTATATTGCGCTACGCTTCCCCACATATTATTCATGGCTTCCTCCTTTGCGGTTAGCTATCATAGCAAGCTTCGGTTTGGTTTTAAGCTCGGCTTTAGGATAGTAGTGAGTTTTGGTATTTAAAATTTTACTTACTTCGCTGTTTGGATCGTTTATGTCGCCAAACGCCAAAGCATCGGTCGGACAAACGGTCACGCACGCAGGCTGCTCGCCTACGCTGACTCTAGTCTCAAAGCAAAACGTACATTTGCCTATCTCGCCGGTTTTTGGCTCGACGTAGCGAGCGTCGTAAGGACAGGCCAGGATGCAGTATTTGCAAGATACGCAGGTAGAGTGATCTAGCAGTACTATGCCCTCCGCCGTCTGAAAGCTAGCTCCCGTAGGGCAAACGGCCACGCACGGAGCGTCCTCGCACATCACGCAGCTATGTCTACTAAAATCGGTTTTTAAATTTGGAAATTTACCCTTTATCTTTGAGTGAACTTGAAGCCTAAAAACGCCTCTAGGTACGTTATTTTCACTCCTGCAAGCCACCGAGCAAGCCTGACAGCCTATGCAGAGGTTTTCGTCATGTATCATTCTATACGCTTTTTTCATCTTTTTTCCTTTACGCTTTTATTATCTTGACGCCGACGTTTCGCACCATCGTGGAAGCCACAGGGCCGATCACGGTAGGATCTAGCAGCTTGCTTTGATTAGTTCCAGCGCCGTTGGTGCGCTTTAGTCCCGCGCTTTCGTGACCAAAACCGTGATAGACGAAAAGCGTATCCTCTCTGATGCCTTCAGTTAGCATCACGCTTGCTTTTTCCTTCGCGGTTTTGCTTTGAAGAGTTATCTTATCGCCGTCTTTTAGTCCGTATTTTTTCGCGGTATTAGGATGTATCCAAACGGGTGCGCTACTCATCAAGTCGTTTAAAAATTCGACGTTTTGCGTGTGGCCGTTGGTGTGTATCGGCGTTTTGCCGCTCATTAAACAAAGCTCCTCGCCGAAAAATACATCCATGCCCTCAAAATTTAGGCAGCCGTATCCGGGAAACTGCTTTTCCACTTTTTCGCTAAAAAGCTCGATCTTGCCGCTATCGGTTTTAAATTTGACCTGCGACTCCATCAGCCCATCGTCGCCCACGAACTGCGCCGCGCTAGGAAATTTTTTGGTAAATTCTTTTACGCTATCTTTTTCTCTAAACAAAATCCCCGGCACCTTCCACGTGACGTAGCCGTCTTTAACCAGCTTCGCCAAAAGCTCGGCGTTTCCCTTTACCTGCCGCATTCGCCACCCGTCCATCGTATTTGAAGTATATAGCTCGTCTATTTTCATCCTGCGGGCTAACTCTCTAAAGATATCGTAGCCGTTTTTAGTATCGCCGACTGGATCTACGACCTTATTTCTTATCATATACGCGGGTTTTAGTCCTGATTTATCCTCGATGCCCTCGTCGCGCTCCAGATAGGTGCTCTCAGGCAGTATCACGTCCGCCCATATCGCAAAATCGCTCATATAAATATCCGAACAAACGATAAAGTCAAGCTTTTTTAGGCTTTCTATCGTAGTTTGCGTACCTGCGACGTTTATGGGGTGATTAAATCTTATGCTAAACCAGCCTTTTACCGGATAAGGCTTTTCGCTTAATATAGCTTGCGGAATTTGCATCAAAACGCCGTGACTCCTACCGACGAATTTATTTACCCCATCCTCGCCGGCGCCGTCTATCCTAGGAGTTTTTGGTACTTTTATCGCGGCGTCCGGGTTCGCGATCTCGGGGATTAGCTCCTCGCCTACTAGCTTGTTGTAAAATTTAGCGTTCTTGCCGCCGAAAATTCCGCCCTTTTTCTCCCAGTTACCCATCATCGCGTTTGCCGTCATTATGGCTCTGGTGCGGATGTATTCGGCTCTAGTAGTAGTGGTGTTGTGACCGAAGTCGATGATGACTTTAGGTGCGGCTTTCCAGATTTCGCCAGCGATTCGCTCAACCGTTTTTGCAGGTATTCCCGTGATCTTTTCTTGCCATGCGGGCGTCGTATCTTTAGTCGCTTCTACGACTTTATCAAAGCCTATCGTAAATTTTTCTATAAATTCTTTATCGTAGGTGTCGTTTTTTATCCACGTATGGATGAGCGCCAAAACGAAGGCCAAATCGGTTCCCGGTTTTACCGGTAGCCACTCGTCGGCTTTTGAGGCCACGACGCTAAAGCGTGGATCTAAAACCAGCAGCTTCGTATCTTCTTTAGCAGCCATCTTAGCCAGTTTTTTAGCGTCGGCGATGACGATGCCTTCAAAGAGATTGTGCCCGAAATTTATGACGTATTTTGCGTTGGCGAAGTCTCTTTTTAACTTCGCATCGCCGTACATATGCGTACAAACCATCTGATAGGTCACGGGACAACAGGATAGGTGCGAGAAGCAATTAGGCGAGCCGTATGCGCTGGCAAAGGTCGTCATTAGCTTGTGCGTTTGGCTTGATTTTGCCGTAAATACGAAGCTCTCGGGACCGTATTTTTCCTTGATTTCTAGCATTTTTTTAGCAACTAGATCAAGCGCCTCGTCCCAGCTCGCCTCACGCCATTTATTTTCGCCGCGCTCGCCTACTCTAATGAGAGGCTTAACAAGACGCTGCGGATCGTAGAGCTGGTTATGCCCGCTACCTCCTCTAGCGCATACTGATGTCGCAGTGCCGCCTACTTTGCCGTTGCCTTGGATGAAGACTGTTTTGCCGTCTACGACCTTGGCCTCGATAGGACAGCGAGAAGAACACATCTCGCAAAAGCTAAATACGCTTCTGTCGCCGCCTTCTAGCGCTTTAGCGCCGACTGCGCCCAGGGTGCCCGGCGCGTAAGTCATCGCAAGTAAACCCGTGGCGGTGGACGCTTTTAAGAAATTTCACCTCGAAGTATCCATTTTTTCTCCCTTTTTGAAATAAATTTGATAAAATCTTAAACAATCAATGTAAATTATACGTAAAATTTTTATATCAATATAAATTTTTAATTGATAACAAATATCCGTTTTCTAGGGAAATAATTTAAATTTAACTTCAAATTTGTCGAATTTACAAATATCAAATTTTGACGTATGATGATATTTGAGCCGTCGTTTGCTTAAATTTGTAATTTAAAAATAATTCTTGCGATTTTCGCCAAAAAATTATTTTAATTTTATTTGTATATAATTCGCGTATTTTTTTAAAAAGGCAAAATTAATGAAAAAGCAAATTTACATCATTCACGGCTACGACGCATCGCCGCAAAGCCACTGGTTTTCTTGGTTTAAAGAAAAAATGCGCGGCCTTGCCGAAGTGGAAATTTTAAAGATGCCAGACCCGCAAACGCCAAAGCTAAACGAGTGGCTAAAAACGATGAAGCAAAACGTAAATTTAGGCGAGAATTCATTTATCATCGCTCACAGCCTAGGCACGATAACTAGCCTAAATTTCCTCAGCGGTTTTGCAAATTTGCCCAAATTCGGCGGCCTCGTCCTTATCTCACCGTTTGACGAGCCGATTGAGGAATTTGCTATATTAAATGAATTTTGCGAGCCGCAAATCGCATACGAAAAGATAAAATCGGCGACGAATTTTATAAAAGTAATAGCCGCAAAAGACGACTATATCGTGCCTTGCGAGCTTAGCCTAAAGGTCGCGCGAAATTTAGGCGTAAAGCCGGATATCTTTGAAAAAGGCGGACACTTTTTAGGTGTGGATGGCTTTAGCGAATTTGAGTTTATGCTAAATTTATTTAGGGATGCATCTTTACCGAAAACTGGCGATCAAAAGTAAAATTATTTAAAAAATGTTACTATAATGCACACTTTGTTTTCGATTTTGCATTTTTAAGGATAAATTTTGAGAGAATTAAAGTCCATATTTTTTAGTATGACCTCGGCGATTGTTTTACTGATAATATTTGCGGTCGCTAGTGGCGCGGCGACGATAATAGAAAGCTACTACGATACCAAAAGCGCCTGGGCTGCGGTTTACGGCGCGAGCTGGTTTGCTCTAGTGCAGGTGCTTTTGGGTATAAATTTAGCTTACAATCTTTTTAGATACGACCTTTTTAGAAATGAAAAACTACCCGTTTTGATATTTCACGTTAGCTTTTTATTTATGCTTTTAGGCGCTGCTATGACGCGATATATGGGCTTTGAAGGCACGATGCGCATAAGAGAAAACGAGGCTTCAAACGCCGTTTTCGGGTCGGCTTCGAGAATAGAAATCGCAGCCGAAAAAGACGGTAAAATTTACTCGGATTCTATCCAAAAATACATCACTTCTTTTGGCTTAAACGGCTTTGATTTACCGCTTAAAATCGAGGACAAGAAGGCAAATTTAAGCTTTGAAGGCTACTACAAAAATGCCGAGACCGAGTACTACGAAGCAGACAAGGGTAAGCCGCTGATTAGGCTAAGCGTCTCGGCCTCCGACTCAAAAGAAGAAATCAGCCTACAAGCAGGCGAAACTCGCGAGGTGGGCGGCGTTAGCTTTGCGTTTGACGCGCAGCCGCTACTTGAAAATTTCGTCAAAATCGAACTAAAAGAGGGCAAATTTTATCTAACTTCAAACCA
>CAUSIL010000020.1:0-15228 GCA_963531395.1 uncultured Campylobacter sp. | reverse complement strand
AAAAACCGTCGACGTAAACAAAAGCATCTCGTGGCAAGACGAGTTTTTACTAAGCAAGATCGCAGTACCCGTCGTAGTAGAAAAGCCCGACGTTTCCGTAACCAAAGAAGAGTCTAAGATAGCCGCGATAGACGTCGCGCCAAGGCCTAGCGAGCGCAACATGACGAGCTTGCCTCTAAACGACGTAGTAATCAAGCCTCTTGAGCCGGAAGCTAAATCCGCGCTAAAAGAGATCAAATACAAGAAAACGATCTTTGAGATCGGTAAAGATCGGGTCAAAATCACGACCAAGGACGACAAAATCAAAGATTATTCCATTAGCGGCGGCAAGCGCGTAGTGATCGATTTTGCATCGAGCGTGGACTCATATACGAAAAAATACGAGCTAGACTGCGGCGCGTTTAAAACGGCGCTTTTTGGCTCGCACGGCAGCTTTTACCGCGTAGTTTTCGATCTGGACGGCAGCTATAAGCACTCGGTAGAAAAGACGCAGGACGGATATCTGCTAAAGCTAACTAGGTAAATTTAGCTTTTGCGCGCAGGCTTTGGGCGCGTAAATTCGTACCGATAAATTTCTCGCGGCGAGTTAAATTTAGCCTCCGCCACGCTTGTTTAAATTCGGCTTTTAATTTAGCCGAATTTGCCTTGATTTAAATTTCCCGCATTTTTCAAATTTACCGCCCCTAAATTCACTCAAATTTAACCGCCATTTGGCTAAGATTTCGCAAATTTAACGAAGCAAAAAGGATCAAATTTGCACGACTTGCTGAAAATATTTAAAACTATGTTATACGCCGTGCTGTTTTTAGGACTTTATCTTTTGGCGGATAAGTACGGACTATTTTCTAAATTTAGCTCACCCACTCGTTTCGTCGTTACCGCCGATACCAAGATAATCCCAGGCTCAGATCTAAGCAAATACGTAACGCAAGAGGAGATAGACGACTTTGCTTTTAGATACTGGGATATAGATAAGCAGATAAAGGACGACGCATTTGCTGAAAATTTCCGCAAGCTTTTAAAATCAAAGCAAACGGATCAAATTTTAAAATTTATGCAAGATAATAACATTAGCGTAGACTCTCCACTAATAGACGGCGTTACTCCTTTGATGTACGCTAGCTTTTACGACGACGAAGTCACGGCAAAAAGGCTTATAGATATGGGCGCAAACGCTCGCGCGCAAGATAACTACAAACTCTCACCTCTAGCCTACGCCATAGAAAACAACTCCACTAAGACCGCTAAGCTACTGCTTGATAGCGGGGTTAAATTTGATGAAGTAAAGGCGGTACAGTACTACATATATCCTCCGTTTTATAACAACATCGAAAAGCTTATTATAGACGGAGACGATTTAAAGATAATATTTGAAGACAACTATCAAGTTAATACGGAATCAAAAGACGCATACGACCCTATGGGATATATAGTAAGTCATAACTATGTAGAAATGGCCAAGCTTGCCCTTGCTAGCGGGTATGAACCGAGATTTCGAAATAGACCATCCTCGTTTCCGGGCCTAAGAGACGGTAGTTCGCCTTTTAAGTACTCGTATTATGCCGTGCTAGATACTATCCCAAACTACGAACCCATGCTAGAGCTTCTTTTAAAATACGACGTCGTAGGGCAGCCCACTAAAGAGGAGCTAAAGAAGGCGTATGAGGAGTGCTATAAAAAGCGCAAGGGATGGATTGATTATAAAGAAAACTATATCTATAAAATGAATAAAGGTATAGACGAAGAAGGCGAAGCGAGGTTACGCAAAAACAAGAAGTATGAGCACTTATGTACCGAGTGCTTATATCATGAAGGTCTTTTACAATACAAACCAAAGCCGATAGACCCGAAAAAGATAGAAGAATTTGACAAAGAAATAAATTTCTATAATCCGCATTGCCCCGATGAAAATGCTACGTTTAAAGACATTAGAACTTTCATAAAATGGGCAAACGAAATGGAAAAGCAAGACGGGATCAAGAGTGCTATAGGTAGAGCCGAAAGCGGTATGGCTCAGGTAATTTACGTAGATAGCAACCGAAGCAAATCAGACTCAAACTCAAATTTACAAAGCAAATAGATAAAAGGAGATAAAACGTCAGGGGGAAATTTAACTCAGCAAAGCGCGTCTAAAACGGCGGAGGTTACCGCCGGTGCGGTAGCGGCTTAAGGTACGACGGCTTGCCGTCAAATTCGGCTTAACGGCCTAAGTTTTAGCTCTGCTACGAGGCGCGGCTAAATTCGCTAAATCCGCAAAATTTACGATCTACGCTCGGCTGAGGCTAAATCGCTCGGGCTCGTCCGTGCGTAAATTTACCCCGCCTTTTAGCTTTGCTCGGCGCAAATTTAGCTTTATTTATCCGCGCTTTTGCTAGCTTTTTTGGCTTCTAAAAATTCCTCGTAGCGGCGGTCGATGATAGCCTTGATCTCGGCGTAATTTTGCAGCGAGTTTTCTATGTAAAAATAGGCGTTGTCGAAGTTTTTATCGCCAAATTTGCGCGCGACGAAATCGTCGTAATCTTGCAAATACCAGCCGTGCATTTTGGCAAATTTCGTGCGGTCCGTGGTGTAGTAGGCCTTCGCAAACGCCTTGCCCGCGGTGTTTAGCTCCTCGCTGCTTAGCACGCCATCCATGGCGTCAAAAAAATACTGACGATAATCAAAACTATCGTCCATCCGCGCTATATCGTCTGCAAAGTCCGCCGCAAAGTCCTTGGAATAGAGCTTGTGCTCCATGCACCAGCGGAAGAAAAACGCGATGTGCGTCGCGCCGTTTTCATGCGGGATATCAGTCGGCGCAGTTTCCGCGCCCCAGTGCCATTTTGCCTTGTCGTAGGTTACGTAAGCCATTTCATTCCTCTTAGAGTTTGGCTACATTTTACTAAATCCGACTTAATTCGGGGATTAAAACGCGGCGGCAGGCAAGATAAATTTCGCGTCGTCGTACTAAAAGTAGTATAATGCGGACTTTATTTCAAAGGAGAAAAAATGAGCGAGAAAAATTTACAAATTTTAGGCTGGATAGGCACGTGCCTGTCAGTCATTATGTATATTTCCTATATCCCGCAGATAATGGGCAACCTTGAGGGCAACAAAACGCCTTTTATCCAGCCTCTAGCCGCAGCGATAAACTGCACGATCTGGACTAGCTACGGCCTGCTAAAAGCTAAAAGAGACTACCCGCTAGCGGCTGCGAATTTACCGGGAATAATTTTTGGACTTTTGGCGACGATAACGGCGTTTTAAAGGACAAAAACCGCTAAATTTACCGATACGGCGAAGTTAAATTTGATGTTTTTTGACGCAGGTTTTGGCAGCTCAAATTTGTAAATTTGACTTCAATTTGATACGAAATTTCTGCACCGTTTTGCCGTATTTTAAATATCTTGATTTTCTTGTTAGGGGGGGTTGAATTACGCTCTGCTAGCAGTTGCGAAGCTTGGCTGAATCAAAAGAGCTCCCTTTTTATTTTCTTTGGGAGAGGAAGGGGGTTCTACTTACGGTCTGCTTGCAGCTACGAGCAAAGCGAAGTAGAGCGTCGCCTTCCTTTGCATCGTGCTATGCACTCGCAACTGCCGAAGGCAGACCCTCTCCCGTCTGCTTGCAGCTGCTAGCGCAGCGACGCAGAAGCCCTCTCTAGTCCCACTGCACGTGAGAGGTTGCTGCACTGCGTGCAGGTTAAATTAGCGCTTACGCATTACAAATTTTAAATTTGCGTTTTCAAGGTACGGGTCTCGGTAGGCAAAATTTACAAATTTGAAATTTGATTGTAAGAAATTAAGGCGAAGTATTTTTTCTTTAGACGAGGCGAAAATGAGCCGAGCGAGGGCGCATACAAGTAGTATGCAACCGAGCTTTAGCGAAATTTCTAACGAAGTATAAAGGAAAAAGACAAGCCGCCAAATTTTAAAGATCGCGCGGATCGGCAATCTTGCCTACCACTGCACTCGCCGCAGCTACGGCCGAGTTTGCCAGATACACCTCGCTCGTGCGATCTCCCATGCGGCCGACGAAGTTTCTGTTTGTCGTGCTCACGCAGCGTTCCCCAACGCCTAAAATCCCCATATATCCGCCCAGGCATGCGCCGCATGTCGGGTTTGAGACGACCGCGCCCGCTTCCGCGAAAATATCCATCAGCCCCTCTTTTTGCGCTTGCAGGGCGATCTTTTGCGTCGCGGGCGTGATGATGAGGCGGGTTTTGCGCGCTACCTTGCGGCCTTTTAGGATTTCAGCCGCGATGCGTAGATCGCTTAGCCTACCGTTCGTGCAGCTACCGATAAACGCCTGATCGATAGCGATGTCGTCTTTTACCGCTTCGCGCACGCTTTTGCCGTTGCTAGGTAGGAACGGATAGGCGATCACGGGATCGAGATTGCTAACGTCGATCTCTAAAATTTGCTCGTAGTTTGCGCCCTCGTCGGAGTAGTGCAGCTTCGGCTCGGCGCGTAAGCTTTTGCCTTTTAAAAACTCTTTTGTTGTTTCGTCGACCGCGATGATGCCGCTTTTGCCGCCTGCTTCGATCGCCATGTTGCACATACTAAAACGCCCGTCCATATCGAGGCTCTCTATCGTCTCGCCCGTAAACTCCAGCGCCTTATACAGCGCGCCGTCCACGCCGATGCGGCGGATGATTTCTAAGATGAGGTCCTTGCCGTAGACGTGGCGGTCTAGTTTGCCGTGAAAGATCACTTTTATAGTCGGCGGTACTTTGAACCAGTTTTTGCCCGTTATCATCGCGTAGGCTAGATCGGTGCTGCCCATACCCGTAGCAAAAGCTCCCAGTGCGCCGTGCGTACAGGTGTGGCTATCGGCGCCGATGATGACGTCGCCCGGCACTACGAGGCCTTTTTCCGGCAAAAGCGCGTGCTCGATGCCCATGTCCTTTTCATCGAAATAGTTTTTCAAATCGTGTTTATACGCAAAATCGCGGCTGATTTTGGCTTGGTTGGCGCTTAGGATGTCTTTGGCGGGGATGTAGTGGTCCATCACGACGCTAAAGCCGTCAGGATTAGCAAGCTTCGTCGCGCCGCTGCGCTCAAACTGCTTGATGGAGATCGGAGTCGTGATGTCGTTGCCGATGACCATGTCGATGTCGCTTTCGATGATCTCGCCAGCGAAAACCTCGCGCCCTACGTGTTCGCTGAAAATTTTTTCGGTAATGGTTTGTTTTGAGTTTTGCATAAATTTCCTTTTTTGCGGATACCGCGCGTTTTTAAAATTTAGCGATTTTAGCGAAAAATGGATAAAAAGAGATTGAGATTAAAATTTGAGCGTTGCAAATGCGAATTTGGCTTGGCTAAATAGCGTAGTACGTCGCGGGTTTAAACCCGAATTCGGCGTTTTCAAGTGCGGGTTTGGGCGAGTCGAATTTGAAGCGGAAATTTGCAAATTTGATTTAAAGTTTGAGCGTAAGAAGCGAGGGCGAGGTGCTTTTTAATAAACTTTAAATTTGAACAAAAAGAGCCGAGCGGAAATATCGCGCGGCTAGGCGAGGCGGTTTTAAAATTTAAGCGTGCGCTAGGCATATGGCCTGCGGAGCGCCAAATTTTAAAACCAACGACGTATAGCCGGGCGAGATAACGCGTTAAATTTTAAAATTTAACGCTAGCGGTCAGCATAAACTGCCTCGCATACCCCGGCTGTATCGGTATGATATTAGCCTGCGTGCCGGTCGATGAGGACGTATAGTAGAGCTTGTCGGTCAAGTTTTTGACGTTAAACGAGAAATTCGTCTCGTAGCCCGCGATCTTGGTATCGTAGCTGATAAATGCGTCGTAAACGACCGCGTCGTCCATCTTAAAGCCCGTTCCTGCCGGCACGGCCGGTAAATTCGTCCTCATGTAGTAGGTGTACCATGAGCCAAAGTATCTCGCTCCGCCGCCGATCCTTAGGCCTTTTGCGCCTAGATGACTAAAGTCGTAGTTAGCAAAGAGGCTGGCTTGGTGCTTAGGCGTGGCTTCTAGCGGTTTGCCCACTAGCACGGCAAACGCGCCGCTATCCTTGCGCACCTCGGTTTTAGTGTATGCGTAGCTAGCGCCCACGCTTAGCCCTTGCGTCACGCGGCCGTTAAAGTCAAACTCAAATCCTCTCGAGCGCGCCTCGCCCACGGGCGTACTTACGCTATTTACGGTGCGCATGATGTTTTTCTTATCGATGTTAAAGACCGCCGCGCTAGCCGTTATGCTATCGTTTTGAAATTTAGTTCCAAGCTCTATGCTTTTGCCTTCTTCGGGTTTTATGTCGCCTATGTCGCCGTTCATAGCCATCTGCGGGCTAAAGCTTTGCGCGTAGTTGGCGTAAACGGACCACTCGGGCGTTAGCAGGTATAAAAGCCCCGTCTGCCACGTAAATTTGCCGTCTTTTTGGTCGGTGGAGTTTGGTCCGCTAACCGTCCCGCGCGCGATTTGCCTGTAAAATTCATACCTCGCGCCCAAAGAATAGATCAAATTTTCGGTCAAATTTATGCTATCTTGCGCGTAAAATCCGATCGTTTTTAGCGTTTGATACTGGATGCCTGACTCCCTTACCGTCGGCAAACCGACTCTGCCGTAGATTGGATTATAGATATTGATATTTAGGTGAGCGCCCGTGTCTCTTAGGCCGCCCGGTCGGTAGCGGTAGTAGCTTTTAGCGTCGATGCCAAAGAGCAAATTGTGCTCTATCTCGCCCGTTTGCGCGTAGCCGTTTAGCGTGAGTGAGCCTGCGTGCGTGCGGTGGATGAAGCCGTCGTAGTATTCGTTTCGTCTAGTCGCCGTTTCGGTGTTTAAATTTACGTTCATTAGCCTGATGTGGCCGTATTCGTGCTTGGAGCGCGAAAATGCGTAAGCGCCGCGCAGTAACCAGTCCTCGCCGATATTTTTTTCAAAATTTACATCTACGGTGTCAAGCGTCGTTTTTAGCTTGTTAAACGGCTCGTCAAGGCGTCTTTTCTTGTCTATCGGCAGTAGTTTGCCCGTGTTTGGGATGAGGTACATACCGCGGTCGATCGGATCGATTGATTTAGAGTGGGCGTAGGCGAAATTTATGCGGTAATCATCGCCCTTATACGATAGCGAAGGCGCGAAAAGCTCGTTTTCTACGCTGCCAAATTCCCTCCAGTAGCGCTTTTTGCTTTTGTCGAATATAAATCTATACGCAAAGCCGCTATCGGCTATTGGCCCAGTGGCGTCAAAGCCCGCGTTCCAGTAGGCATGGTTGCCGATACCCGCCCAAATTTCGTTTGAGAAGTCGTATTTTGGCTTTTTAGTGACCATATTTATGATGCCGCCTGGCTCTTGCGCGCCGTAGAGCAGGCTAGAGGGGCCTTTTAGCACCTCGACGCTTTCTACGGTTTTGTTAAAGCTATGCATGACGCTAGACGGCACTCCGTTTCGCATAATCGAGCCGTCGCGTCCGCCGCCAAAGCCTCTTTTTATGATCGAGTCAAAGATACCGCCCGTGGTGTTTCCGTAGCTAACGCCGCTAACGTTTTGAAGGCTCTCGGCTAGAGTCTCGGGTTTTTTATCCTTTATTTGCTGCTGCGTTACGACGTTTACCGTCTGCGGGATCTCTAAAATAGGCGTATTCGTTTTGCCTACTTCGCTGGTTTTAGCGCGGTATCCGTCGTCCGCTCTCTCGCTAACTTCGACGCCTTGCAATGCTACGTCGGCGGCGAAAAATTGAGTTAAAAGCAGCGACGAGGCCGCTAAACTTAGGCTAAATTTGTTCATTTATTTTTTCTCCGTTTTAAAATGCATTATCATTATATTATTCTTACGCTTAAAATTCGGCCTTATTTTAGGCTATAATTTCGTCTATGAAATACGCACATTTAAAACAAATACAATCTTTTCTAGGCAAATTTAAAAAAATAACCGCAATCAGACGCGTGGGCGATATGGCGATATTTACCCAGTTTGACGGCGAGCTCGGGCTGTTTTTCGACCTTAGCAAAGCCGACTCCGCTATCTACGCAAATCCTGATTTTCTAAACGTCAAAGAGTACAAAGCGCCCTTTGACGTCGCGCTTAAAAAGAGGTTCTGGGGGGCAAAAATTTTAAATTTAAGCGTGCCCGAGGGAAATAGAATTTTAAAGCTGGAGTGCGAATTCCAAGGCTCGTATAAGAGCCTCGCCTCAAGCCTGTTTTTGGAGTTTACGGGGCGCTTTACCAATGCGATCATCACGGACGAAAAGGGTGTCATCGTTGAGGCTTTGCGCCATATAGATAATAATTTTCGCGTGATAAAACCGGGGCGCGAGCTGCTTGAGCTGCCGCCTGCAACGATAAAAGAGCGAGAAATGCCGCCGATAACAGATTTTGAGCGGTATTTTAGCGAGGAATTTAAGCGGGTAAATAACGCAAAGCTAGAAAATCTTCGCGCCGTAAAATCGGCCGCGATAGAGCGAAAAATACAAAATTTAAGCGAGATTTTATCGGGGCTTGAAAACGAAGCGGATCTAAATGCGCAAAGCGAAATTTTAAGCAAAAACGCGGGGCTGATCCTATCAAATTTGCACGCGTTAAAGGACTACGAGCGCGAGGTAACGCTAAATGATTTCGAGCGAGGCGAGGTGAGGCTCGTGCTAGATGCCAGCCCCAAAATCGCTGCAAACGCGATGTTTGCCAAAGCAAAAAGGCTAAAGCAAAAGGCGGCGGGCTTAATCATCGAGCGGCAAAATTTGACCGAAAAGCTGGAGTTTTTATCAAATTTACAAACGCTCGTAAATGAAGCGAAAAGCGCCGAAGAGCTAGAGATCCTAGCGCCTAAAAAAGCCCGCGCCGTAAAGCAAAAAGAGCAAAATCAAAACGTCGAGGATTTTTATATCGAGGGTTATAAAATCAGCATCGGACGCAACGAAAAAGGCAACGTCTGGCTGCTAAAAAACTCGAAAAAAGACGACGTCTGGATGCATCTAAAAGACCTGCCGTCCGCGCACGTCATCATCAAAACCGCAAAAAGCGCTCCTAGTGAGGAAATTTTGAGATTTGCGGCGAAAATTTGCGTAAATTTTAGCGTCAAAGGCGGCGGGACGTACGAGGTTGATTTTACCAAACGTAACAACGTCAAAATTACGAGCGGCGCAAATGTAAATTATATTAATTTTAAGACGATATTAGTAACAAAGCACGACTAAAACAGGAGGCGAAAATGGCTGTAACACCCCTTGGCAATACGATTTTTATCAATCAAAACGTAAATATGGTCTCAAACAAGGTCGCCGACGTCCAAAATAGATTTGACTTGCAAAATCTCGCCGCCGCATCGCTAGCAAGCGACGAAAAACAAGAGGTCTCCGAAGTGCGACCGACCGAGGAAACCTATAAAATCGACCCCGAAAACGAGCACGAAAAGCAAAAGGGCAAGCAGGAGCAGGGCGAGCTCGCCTCGGAGCAAAAAGGCGAAAACTCTGACGACGAAAACTCCGAGGAGCACGTCGCGGCTAACGACTTCCCGCAGGCGTCGCCCGTATTTCATCATCTTGATCTTAAAATTTAAGCTTGCGGGCGTAAATTTCACCGCTTGAGGCTAGGCGGTCAAATTCGGCTTGTTTTGGAGTAAATTTAAGCCCTCGTCTGCCAAATTTAGGCCGCCGTTTTTAGCAAAAACAAAATCTAGCGCAGCTCGTCAAATTTGAAGCGAAACTACCGCCTCGCTCGGTAAAATTTAACCCAAATCCGTTAAATTTACCGCTCCTTTTTAATCAAAAATAAAATTTAACGCAAATCCGTTAAATTTAACCGCCCGCTAAAGCCCACAAGCGTAAATTCGCCTCAAATTTCAGCGCTTTTAAGCGAAAATTTTATACAATTTTACCCAAAAAAGGAAAAATCATGAAAACGCGTATAATCACCGGCATCGCGCTATTTGCGGTAGTTTTGGTCATCTTTTTCGTCGATAGTTATCTGTTAAATTTCGCCATTTTGGGCTTCGTGCTTTATGCAGCCTTTGGCGAAGCGCAAAAGCTCTACGGCCTGCAAGGAAGCTCGCTTGCTCTCACGGCGGTTATTTTTTATCTGCTTACGCCCTTTTCAAACCCCGCATTTATCGCTATTTTAGCGGTCTTGCTCGTGGTTAGTTTTCTCGCGCATTTTAAGAGCGAAAATCTAACGCTCGCGCTGCCGTTTTTGTATCCGATGACGCCGATTTTTCTCATCTGGATGCTTTATTCGCTTTATGGCGTGGGTTACTTGGCGTGGCTGATTTTAACGGTAGTGGCGTGCGATAGCGGAGCGTTTTTCGTCGGCAAATTTTGCGGCAAGCACGCCTTTAGCCAGACTTCGCCGAATAAAACCTGGGAAGGCGTCGCGGGCGGTATCGCCGTGGCTACGGTCTTTGGCGCGGGCTTTGGCTGGGTGCTGACCGATAGCTTTTGGCATAGCCTCATCACGGCGTTTTTGGTTGCGGTTTTCGGCGTTTGGGGCGATCTTTTTGAGAGCTACTTAAAGCGCCGCGCGGGCGTCAAAGATAGCGGCACGCTGCTGCCGGGCCACGGCGGTATGCTTGACCGCATCGACGGCTATCTTTTCGGCGTTGCGGCGATGCTCTGGACGCTATCGTGGTAGTACTGGGCTCGACGGGCTCGATCGGGACGAATACCCTAAATCTAGCCCGTAAATTCGGCCTTAGCGTCGAGGCGCTGAGCTGCGCGTCAAACTACGAGCTTTTAAACGAGCAAATCGCCGAATTTAAGCCCAAATTCGTCTGTATCGCCGAGCCTAAATTTGCAAAATTCGTAAAACACAAACGCGTTTTTGCGGGCGCTCAGGGCATCTGCGATATGCTAAAAGAGTGCGAGAGCGAGCGCGTAGTAAATTCTCTGGTCGGCTTTGCGGGCCTTGCTCCGAGCTTAACCGCGCAAAAGCTGGGCAAAAAGCTGGCGCTTGCTAACAAAGAAAGCCTCGTCGCGGGCGGCAAATTTTTAGACAGGGGCGCGATAAATCCGATAGATAGCGAGCATTTCGGGCTTAAATTCTTGCTCGCGAACAAAACCCCGGTAGCTAGGCTCGTTATCACGGCCTCGGGCGGCGCCTTTTACAAAACCCCGCTAAAATCCCTAAAAGACGCCCGCGCCGCAGACGCGCTAAAACACCCGAACTGGAGCATGGGCGCAAAAATCACGATCGACAGCGCAACGATGGCGAACAAGCTTTTTGAGGTGCTGGAAGCATTTTGGCTCTACGGCGTGCGGGATATCGAGGCGCTCATCGAGCGCACGTCCACGGTGCACGCGCTGGTGGAGTTTGCCGACGGCTCGACTACGGCGCATCTATCCAAAACCGATATGATTTTAGCCATCGCGCATGCGATTTTGGGCGAGGACGGGGCGCTAAATTTGAGCGCGGCCGATGCGAAAAACGGGCAAATAGTGCCGAATTTGGATCTAAAAACTCTAAAAAATATAAAATTCGGCGAGATAAATTTGAAAAAATATCCTATCTTTTCGCTAAAAGACCAAGCTTTGCAAAACCCGGATCTCGGCGTTGCGATAAACGCCGCAAACGAAGTCGCCGTATATAAATTTTTGCGCGGCGAGTGCGGATTTTTGGATATCTCGCGAACGGTTTTAGCCGCGGCAAAGAGGTTTGAAAACGAGAAGATAGAGGGCGAATGTAAGATCTTTGAAGTGGATTTAGAAGTGAGAGCGTGGGCGGAAAAGTCGCTTAAATAGCAGCTCGTCTTTTGAGTGCTTTTTGCGGATTTCGTCAAATTTTAACTTCAAAACCCCAAAAATTATCTCAAAATACTTTGCCTTATCGTTTTACGTTCAAATTTGACATTAAATTTATAAATTTTAGCCGCCGAGACCCGCATCTCAAAAATATAAATTTAAACTCGCGACGCTTTGCGTCAGCAAAGTAGTGTCGCCACACCTCACGTGCAGTGGGGTTGGGGGATCGTTAAGGAGGAAGGGAGCTCTTTTGCTTCGGCTTTGCCTCGCCTTGTGCTTAGCCGCACTTCGTTTGCTACTGTTAGGACGCACTCTCTTTGAGAGCTGCTGGCAGAGCGTAATTCAAGCCCCTTCCCCCTTAACAAGAAAGATTAAATTGCACAAAAACTCTAATTTATAACGCTAAATTTAACCAAGCTAAATTTGGTATCTTAAAGGTGCAGGTCTCGGCGAGTAAATTTAAAATTTGCTCGAAAATTTGCTTAAAACGACACTTTTTATCGGCGCGCATTTAAAATAAGAGTATCTTGCATATAAAATGAGAGCGAGGCAGAAATCCATGTTCTTTTACTCTCATTTTATATGCCGATTTTGTCCTTTTAAACGCCCTTTAAAATGTCTTTAAAACTCTTGTTCTCTTTTAATCTATATGCTTCATGTCTCTAAGTAGACCTACAAATCTACCTACTATTTGACATTCACATTGATAAAATCTCATAGGTGTATAAATAGGATTGTAAGATACCAACATTAATTCTTCTCCTTGTTTATAGCACTCTTTGATGACTAGCCCGTCCGGAGTGTTTACCGCATATACGTTTCCGTCTTTATATGGTACGCCTCTTGCTATCATGCATAAATCCCCGTTACACAGATGGGGCTCCATACTATCGCCTTGAGCAGGTATAATATCAACAGGATAAGGCCCGCTGCAGTTACTAAATTTATTTAATATTTTATTATCCATTACTACCTCGTCGAAATCTTCGTCTTCATTCCAACCTCCGCCGCCGAGGCTTGCTCTAACGTTAAACAGCCTTAGAGTTTTATATCTCTTTTCGGACTCGTCCAAACTTTCGCCCTCTTGATTGTAAAAGAATAAATTGATAGAAATTTTGCGTTTTACTAAAAAATCCATTATTTGCTTATACGGTACGGCGTTTCTAAATTTCATTTGAGCGTAGGCGTTGGGGTTTATTCCCAGTTCTCTAGCTACATCGCCGTCTTTAATGTTTTTCTTGCCTTCGGTAGCCAATATGTCCTTTAATCTTTCCGTAACTTCGTTCATATTCATACACTCTCCTTTTGGTTTTATTTTGTAATAAATTTATCTAATTTTAGTCCAAATGTTAAAATTTATTATATTTTATAAGGAATATGCCCAAACCACAGCCCATACACAGCTGTGTAGAGTTATAGTCTACTATAAAGAAATAAAGGAGATAATATGGTAAGAGCCGAGCTTAAAAGGTTGATCATAGAAGCCCGGGATTTTGATTTTAGGAGTAGAACAATGTTTTGTATATGGAGCCCGAGCTGGAATGCCAAGATAACGATAGAGGGTAGGTATGAATATAAAATAGCCGATATCAAAAGCGAGATTATAAGATGTGAAAAGGCCATAAACTGTGGTGAGTTAGCCTGTAATGTTAAAAATCAAAAATACATGGCTGCTCTTTACAAAGAATTAAAAAGACTAGGTGGGGCGGCATAAACCTCCGCCTCTTAAAAATTCATAATCAATAGCTCGCCGCTAGTTTTTCTTTCCACTGCGTTGTTTAGGCTATAACTTACCTCAAGCTCTTTGATATTAAGGCCCGCGTAAAGATCGCGCACCATTTCGCAGTCGTTATAGCTAAGCATAAATTTGGCCTTGATGCTCTTTAAAATTTGAGCTAAATTTTGATGATCAGACGTCGTAAATCCATCTGCCGTCTTGTAATAATTTTCCGTTCCTACGTAAGGCGGATCTATGTAAAACAGAGTATCGGCACCGTCATATTGTCCTATCAACTTTTCATAGCTCAAATTTTCTATAGAAGCGCGCCTTAGACGCCTTGAATATATAGAAAAGTCCTTGTATATATTTTTAGCACTCCTGTTTTTGGGCATGGCAAAATTATCCCCTTTTGCGCCAAAACTTAGGCTTATTTGATAGTAGTAAAACGCCGCAGCCTCTATCTTGTTTTTAGGTTTTATCTTGCCCTCTTTTATGGCGTAGAATATCTCACGGCTTTTTAGCATAGCGTCCACATAGGCACTTAGGCTTTGCGGTCTAGTCCCAATAATGCGGTGTAAATTTATGAGGTTGCCGTTGATATCGTTAATTATCTCGATTTTACTTGGTTCTTTTTGATAAAACACCGATAGCGCACCGCCGAAAACTTCAACATATTTAATATGCGGCGGCATAAGAGGGATTATCTTGCTTGCCAACTTTGATTTACCGCCTACCCAAGCAAACGGAGCCTTTAGTTTAGTAGTCTTCATGATTTTCCTTACAAATTTAAATTTTTCGCTACCTTGTAAGAAAATTTAGTAATATTACCTTGCTACTTTGTATTTACGAGGTGGGGTTGCCGGCGGCTTTGCTTCGTAATTTTTTACCCCTCAAATTCAATCTCTATTTCGTAATTATCCGTACTCAATCTATGGCTTACGCTTTTGATACTAAATTCGTTTGCTTCTAGCCCCGCTATACCGCTAAATTTAAGCTTTCCGCCCGCCACTATATTTGCTCCGGGCAAAGAACACCTGCCGTTTATGCCGCCTTTTTGCAGTTCGTTTAGCTTGGCTTCGCCTTGCCTAAAAGCCTCGTTATCTGATTTTGGTTGGGCTATTTGCATCTTGTAGGTTTGCTCTCCCGAGCCTACCTTGATACTCTTTGTTTTTCCCGCTTCTATATCTTGCCACTCTACTATAACCGCCCCATATGAGTTTCTGTTGGCTTCGGTTATCTCTAATGAGTAAAGCTCGCCTAAATTTAGGGTAAATTTAGGCAAACTCTCGTTTTTAGGCGTGTTTGAAGTTTGCGTTTCGTCCCCTTTGGCGTCTTTGGAAGCTATGACGATGGTGGCGTTTTTTACGGCCATAATAAAGCCGTAATCAAAGCATAACCCATACAAGAAATCTAGATCTCCCGCGTCGTTTTGCAAGACGGATGCGATGTTTTGATCCTGCCCGGACGTTTTTACGGCAAGCTTATTTTCGCCGGCTATTTTCCTTGCTATTTCAAATACGGTGGTATTCTCCCAGCTTCTGCGCTTTTTTATCTTTTGGGGGCTTGCGAAATTTACGGCAGTGGCTCTTACTTCGGTGGTTTGGTTTTTATAATCCCTGCTAGCCGTTTGCACGCTAAACGAGCCGCAAAGATATAAATCATTACTCGATGCGCGCGTAGTCGCGCCGCCCGCTTGCGTAAAGCCGCCGCTAAGCGGGCTTTGCTCGCTAGCGGCGTCGGCATACCCGAGCCAAAGCTTTAGATTATCGCCGAACACGGGCTTGGCGTATATGCCGCTAACGCTAAAGCTTATCTCGTCGCTTTTGCTGCCTTCCTTGTCGTCGAAATTTAGGCTGAT
>CAUSIL010000019.1:0-15627 GCA_963531395.1 uncultured Campylobacter sp. | reverse complement strand
TAAAAGCGTAATGAGGCTTAATAATACGAAAAAAAATATAAATTTAACCTTTTTCACGTGAAAAAATTATCTTTTAAACAAATTTATCATATTATCGTAACTCAAATTTAAAACCCGAGGGAAATTTATGGATTACGCTCGCTATATCGCCATCGCGCTGTATTTTGGATTTTTGCTTTTCGTGGGGCGATACTCGTATAACAAAAACGCCAATATGGGCGAATATCTGCTCGATAATCGACGCCTAGGACCGGTCGTAACCGCGCTAAGCGCGGGAGCTAGTGACATGAGCGGCTGGATGCTGCTTGGCGTGCCGGGCGCGCTATATGCCACGGGGCTTGCTACGATTTGGATGGTTTTGGGGCTCGTTATAGGCGCGTATTGCAATTATTTATTTCTCGCAAAGCGCCTGCGCGTCTATACCGAGGTTGCCAGCGACAGCATCACGATTCCGGATTTCTTACAAAACCGCTTCAAGGACGAGACTAAAATTTTACGTATAGTCTCGGGACTTTTGATTTTGATATTTTTCACGCTATATGTGAGCAGCGGCATAATAGCGGGCGGCAAGAGCTTTGAGAGCTTTTTTGGCTTGGATTTTAAATTCGGCGCGATCTTTACGCTGGCTATCGTCGTTTTTTACACGTTTTTCGGCGGATTTCGCGCGGTTTGTATTACGGACGCGTTTCAGGGCATGCTGATGTTTTTGGTTTTAGTCGCCGTGCCGGTAGTAGCGTTTTGTAATCTAAATTTGCCGGGCGGCGCTACATTTTGGAATGAGGTGGCAAAATACGGCAAAAACCACCTAAACGTCTTTTATGACCAGACTTTTTTAAGTATCTTAGGGCTCATGGCGTGGGGGCTTGGCTACTTCGGACAGCCGCACATCATCGTTAGATTTATGGCGATACGAAGCTCAAAAGAACTAGCTCAGGCGCGCCGCATCGGTATCGGCTGGATGGCGATCGGCTTAGCCGGAGCGATGATGAGCGGACTGATCGGTTTTGTGTATTACAGCGAGTTAAATTTGCCTCTAGCAGATCCTGAGAAGGTCTTTTTGCAGCTTGGTGAGACGCTGTTTCATCCGTTTTTCGTGGGCATCATCATTTCAGCCGTGCTTTCAGCTATCATGAGTACGATCTCTAGCCAGCTTTTGGTTAGCGCAAGCTCGGTGACGCAGGACTTCGTGTTTGCCTTTTATAAAAAAGAAATTTCGCAAAAAGCTCAGGTCGCCGCGGGCAGATACGCCGTCGTGGCCGTCGCGCTAGCGGCTACCGCGCTTGCTTTTAGCTTTAACGAAAGCGTGCTAAACGTCGTTGGCTACGCATGGGCTGGCTTTGGCGCGAGCTTTGGACCGGTGCTGCTTTTTAGTCTTTACTGGCGTAGGATGAGCGCGCTGGCGGCCTTGCTGGGTATGATAACGGGCGGAGCGACGGTGATCGCTTGGATAGCGCTTGGGCTAAATTCTTACGTTTACGAGATATTGCCGGGCTTTGCGGTTTCTTGCGTCGTGATTTATCTCACCAGTCTCTACGGCGACGCGATAGATAAGATGAGTAACGAGCCAAACTCGGCCACCGTTCAGGACGAATTTGAAAAAATGAAAACGAGGCTGTAAATGCAAAGTAGCGTAAAATGCGGTAACTGCGGCGCCGAAGTCGATGTAAATTTGGCTCTAAAAACCGAGCTTGAGCTTGAAATGAAGCAAAAAATGGCGGCAGCCAGGCGAGATTTCGACAAAGAGATCGAGATTAAGAGGGCCGAATACAAGGCGCATCTAGACGCTTTGAACGCTAAGGAAAAAGAATTCGACGCCAAATTTGCCGCAGCCATAAACGCTAAAAAAACAGAGCTTGAAAATGAAATAAAAGCAAAACTCGAGGGCGAAAATTTAAACATAGTAAACGCCCTAAAAACCGAGCTTGAAGCCAAGTCAAAGCAGATAAACGAGCTAAATTTAAAGACGCTTGAAATAGAAAAGCTAAAACGCGAAAAGAGCGAGTTTGAAAGCGCGCTGATGGCTAAAACCGAGGCCGAGCTAAGCAAGCGCCTAAACGAGGAAAAAGAGCGGCTAGGCAAGGCTTTGGCCGAGCAAAACGAGCTAAAATTTAAGCAAAAAGACGAGCAGCTAGAGGCGCTAAAAAAGCAGCTAAACGAGGCGCAAAGGCGCATAGAGCAGGGCAGCGAGCAGCTGCAAGGCGAGACGCAAGAGCTAGCCATCGAGGCGTGGTTGCGGGAGAAGTTCGTATTTGACGTCATAGACGAGGTCAAAAAGGGCGCAAACGGCGCGGACGTGATGCAGATCGTAAATACCCGCGAGGCGCAAAACTGCGGCAAAATCTACTACGAGAGCAAGCGCACGAAAAATTTTTCAAACGAATGGATAGAGAAATTTAAGGCCGATATGCGCGCATCGGGCGCCGACGTCGGGGTGCTAGTTAGCGAGGCGCGCCCGCGGGAGCTAGAGCGCATGGGGCTGATTGACGGCGTATGGGTGTGCAACTACGAGGAGTTTAAGGCGCTTTGTTTCGTGCTAAGGCAGGGCGTCGTGGAGCTAAATTTTGCTAGAATCACCGCGAAAAACCGCTCAAACATGATGGTAATGCTCTACTCGTATCTGGTTAGCAACGTGTTTAAGATGCGTATCGAGGCTATCGTAGAGGGCTTTTCTGTGATGAGCGAGGAGCTAGAGCGCGAGAAAAACGCGATGAAACGTATCTGGAAGAGCCGCGAAAAGCAGATTGAAAAGGTGCGCGATAACGCGATCGAGATGTTTGGCTCGATAAAGGGGATCGCGGGAAATGCGATAGGGGAGATAAGGACGCTGGAGCTCGGGTTTGATGCGGGCGATTTTGATTTCCCGTAAATGATGGATTTTAGAATAAATTTTTCTACGCCCGCCGCAGGCACGGACGACTAATCTGTTCCTTTGCGGGTAAGAAAAATTTATTTAAACTACGCCTATTCTATCTGGAACACTTGTTTCATATTTTCCTAAATTTGCAAATTTTACTTGCCGAGACCCGTATCTTTAAGGCGCTAAATTTGGTTTTCAAATTTGATGCTATGTGTTAAATTTATTAAAAACAAAAATGATTGTCTAAAGTTGTCTTGCTTCTTTGTTAAGGGGGAAAGGGCTTGAATTACGCTCTGCTGGCGGCTCTTAAAGAGAGTGCAAGCACAAGGCGAGGTAAAGCCGAAGCAAAAGAGCTCCCTTCCCCCTTAACAATCCCCTATCCCCTACGACGTGAGAGGTGGCGACATAGCTTTGCTGACGCAAAGCGTCGCTTGGTTTTTAAATTCGCAAATTTGCGTCTGCTATAAATTAAAAAGATGTGTAGCGTGTAAGCGCCAAATCTAGACCTGCACGCAGTGCAGCAACTTCTAACGTGCAGTGGGACTGGAGAGGGCTTCTGCGTCGCTACGCTAGCAGCTGCAAGCAGACAGGAAAGGGTCTGCCTTCGGCAGTTGCGAGTGCGTAGCACGACGCAAAGGAAGGCGACGCTTAGTAAGTAGGTCTGCTCGCAGTTACGAGCCGCAGGCGAAGTAAAGCCCCTTCCTCTCCCAAAGAAAGGAAAAAGTGGATATAAAAATGGGGCTCTTTTGCGTCGTTGCACTCACAACTGCGAAGCAAAACGTAGTTTAAAACCCCTCAACATAAAAGCAAAACAGCATCAAATTTAACTAACTCAAATTTTACGTTTTCAAGATGCCGGTCTAGGCGAGTAAAATTTTTCAAATTTAGCCTCAAATTTAGCTCGCATTGACCTGAATTTTATACTTGCCGCAGCGGGTGCAGCGAAACAGATAGCCCGCCATATCGCCGCCTGCGACGAGATAACCCTGCGCATCCTCTATGACAAATTCGCCGCGCAGAGCGTACTGGGCAAAGACCTCGCCTGCAATACCCATCTTGCGCAGTTCTTTCATGCCGACGTTGCCTAAAAACTCGCAGTAGTCGTCGCAGCATACAAGCCAACGCCCCCTTGCCGGCTAAAATATCCTGGCCGTCTTTTTAAAAGCTCGTAGGTTTTGCTAAATTGCTAGGCTTTGAGCTACGATTTACCCGCGCATTTACTATAAAACAAATAGGCAAGAACATAAAGGAGCTAAATTTCGCCGACAAAGACTAAATAAAATCTAAAGTATATTCGCAAGATTTTTAAAATGATTGAAATTTAGAGGGTGGTGGGTTCACCAGGACTCGAACCTGGGACCATCCGGTTATGAGCCGGATGCTCTAACCAACTGAGCTATGAACCCGCCAGCTGAAGTGAGGTTGTGATTATAGCAACGCAAAGCTTATTTACTGCTAAATTTTGATTTAAAAACGCAAAAATGTATAATACTCCAAATTTAATCCAAGGTAAAAGATGAACGAAAATTTAAACGATTTTATAGACGCATTTTTACTAGACGGCAGCGAGCAGAGCCAAAATGCGCTAATCGCAGCGCTAAAAAAGGCCGAGTTTTTAGCGCCCGTACTCATAAACCAAGCCTTAGCAAAGCCTGACGGCAGCGCAGTTTATGAAGAAGAAGGCTCAAATATAAAATTCGTCCTGCTTGAAGACGAGGAGAGCGGACTTAGCTATTTCCCCGCGTTTTCTAGCAGGGCTGAGATGATGAAATGGCGAAACGATGCCGAGCAAGAGGCGATAAATCTGCGCCTAAAAGACTACGCCGCGATGATAGAAGGCGGCGAGGGCAAATACGTGGGCGTCGTGATAGACGCGTTTTCGCATAGTTTGATTTTGGATTTAGCAAAGCTAAAAGCGATTTGCGCGGAGTAAATTTAGCTAAACTTGGATGTTTATTTTTGCCCTTAAAGTTGCCGATTTTAAGCATGAAAGCAAAAAACGCCGATTTTAGCGGAGTTTTAAATTTGCGCCCAGCCCGCTCTTGCCGCGTTTTGCGAAAATAGGCGAAATTTAATAATTTTTAGTAAAATACGGCTAAACGCGCTTTTAAACGCAATCTAGCAGACAAATAGACGCTAGCTGGCGGCAAATCCAAAGGCGCATCACCAAAGCGTAAATTTAAGGAGAAAAAATGAAAGATTTTAGGCAAAGATACGTCGCGCTACAAAAGGCGTTTTGGGATTCTGACGGCGGCGCGGCGAGCGTTTTGGCACTCTATGAGTTCAAGGACGAGCTCGAAAAATGCGGCGAAAAAGAGGCAAAGCTCGTACTGGTAGACGTTTACGAGCTACTTGGGCTAAAAAAGAGCGCCTGCGAGCTACTCGGCAAAATTTACGATCCGAAGGACAGAAAACAGCTCAAAAAGCTCGGCTATCTAAAGCAGTATGCGCAAAACGGCGACGCGGGCGCGATAAAGCGCCCTAAAACCGCGAGCAAATCGGCGCGCGCGAGCAAAAAGCCAAAAGCCGCGCCTCATTTTCGCTATCACCCTGATCCCGTTAAATCGGGCGTGTTTAAGGACGATATAAGCGTGGTTTGCGAGTGCTGCGAGCAGGAGACGGACGTTTATTATTGCGGTCACGTTTATAGCGAAAGCGACGTGGAATATCTCTGCCCGCACTGCATAGCTAACGGCAAGGCTGCGGCGAAATTTGACGCTACCTTCGTCCAAGACGCAGACGAACTGCCTAGCGGCGCGGCTAATGCGCAGGCTAAGACGGACGAGCTTTTTAAAAGGACGCCCGGGTATTTTTGCTGGCAAGGAGAGCAGTGGCTTACGTGCTGCGATGATTACTGCGAGTTTTTAGGCGACGTGGGCACGAAAGAACTGCGCAAGATGGGTATCGCAGACGAGGTCTTTGCCCAGTACGCTAAACGCGGCGAATACGACGTGCAGACTGTGCGAGAATACCTGGAAGCGGGCGGCTTTATGGCGGGATATTTGTTCCGCTGTCTGCATTGCGGTAAATATAAAATCAACGTTGATGCGGAGTAAGACTGCGGTACAAGCGCCGTAAACTCGCGCTCGGTTTTAAATTTACGCGATTTGCTCATCGGTTTGCGTTTTTATGGTGATTTTGCTTTAAATCTACGATATCGCAAAATAATTTATGCCGCTTTGCTTGCGTAAATTCGCGCTTTGGCATAAATTTACTTGCCTAGTTTTCGGGCGTTAAATTTATTAAAAGGCGGTGTATTAGCTTTACGTTTTTCGCTATTTTGCTTGCCGCAAATTTTAGATTTTATTTATTTACAAATAGCGGAAAATAGAGCCTATTGCTATCTAATCAAACTAGACGCGTCGTTAAAAGGTGGTGTAAATTTAGTCTATGCTTGAGCAAAATTGGCAGGCGCTCTAGCGTCCGCATCGCTATATCTGCAAACGACGGCTTTGGCATTTAAGGCAAGTCAAATTTTAGCCGCGTATCGCGAAAATTCGGCAACCCGCCGTGCGGTAAGCGCAACCTAGTCTTTGCGGCTAGCGTTTTTGCGTAGCGTAATTTATTTGCGTGCATGTAGGCTTATGTTTTTGCGCGCCGTGCATGCCTTTAAATTTAGCCCAAAAGATCGTTTTTACCGCGGTAACCGGCAGGCGCGTACAAACCGATATTTAGTCGCCTTTTTTGCTTTAAATAGACTTACGGCGCGCGAGCGAAGGCAAAACCGATTTACTCTCAGGCGCAAATCCCCGAATCGCGGTTTTAAAATTATTTTGCATTTAATCGCCCGGCCAAAGTCTGCGCGCAGGCAAACGCAAAGTGCAGGTTGTAGCCGCCGAGCATTCCCGTTACGTTTAAAACTTCGCCGATAAAATAAAGCCCGCGCACGCCCTTTACGCCGCAGTCTGCCTCTAGCGTGTCCGTGTCTACGCCGCCTTTTGTAACTTCTGCTCGCTCGAAACCAAACGTCCCCGCAGGCGCGAATCGGTAGTTAAAAAGTCGTGAAATTTTCTCTCGCTCGGCTTGGACGTACTTGCCGTACGGCTTGTCGCTAAGCCCCGCCGCGCTTAAAAACTCTAGCGTAAAACGGCGCGGTAGCGGCAGGACGGTGCTGAGCTGTTTTTTGCTTTTTTGCACGGTTTCGACGTTAAAATTCGGGCAAAAATTTATCTCGATCAGGCCTTTTTGCCAAAAAAGCGAAGCGTTTAGCACGGCCGGGCCGCTTATGCCTTTATGCGTGAAAAGCATGTCGCCCGCGATTTCAATCCGCTTTTTTTGATTAGATTTCCAGACTTTTGCATCGCCGTTTAAACTTTCTCCGCCGTTAAATTCTATCTCTTGCGAGGCGTTAAATTTAGCGCCCGACTTGTAAAAATCTCGGTTTTTATCCAAAGGCGCTTCGTTTGCGGTTAAATTTAGCTCAATTTCGTCGTTTTGTCTTGGCGTAGCAAACGTTACGGCTTTTTGCGAATTTAAATTATTCGTTTGCAAGGGGGCGGGCTTATCGCTTGGCTGCTTTAAATTTGCGCCGATAATTTCTCGGCGCACGCTAAATTTATCCGCGCTCACATCCGCATTGCCGCTTTTACTTTGCGAGTAGGATTTGCTCTCGCCGCCGCTTTTTTGCGGCGCTCGTTCCAGCAAAATCTGCGCCGGAAAGCAAACTCCGCTTAGATTCTTAAACCAAAATTCCTCTTTTTGCACGGTAAATCCCACGAGCGCGGGAGCTGGCGGAATGACTTTGATGCCAAAGCTTCGCGCTATTTCGTAGCCGATATCGCTTGCGCCTAGGCTTTTGTAGCTTAGTCCGCCGCTAGCTACGACGAGATTTTTGGTGTAAAATTTATCTCCGTTTTCGGCGACGACCTCAAAAATTTCGTTTAAATTTTGCTTGAAGTTTTGTAAATTTGACGCGTCAAATTCGGTTAAATTCGGTGCGTCGCTGCCGCAAGAATCCTCAAATTTGTCGCCGTTTAGCGCCGAAAAAGCATCTGTAATTTCGCCGTTCTCATCGGCTAAAATTTTTCTCGCGCCTTTTACGCAAACGCCGCAAAATATTTGCGCTCCGCTTTGTCTAGCGCGTCTAAGCAGCACGCCCAAAACGTCTTTGGCGCCGCTTTCGCAGAAAAATTGATTCTGTTTTTGCTCGTTAAATTTTAGCTCGCCGAAAAATTTTAAAACGCCTTTGAAGTCTAGGTTTTTTAGGATATTTTTGACGAAATTTGCGTCGCCTAGGTAGTTTGACGCGTCTATGCGGCGGTTTGTGACGTTGCATCTACCTCCGCCGCTAGCTAGGATTTTCTTGCCCGCGCTAGAGTTTTTTTCGAGCAGTGTGACGCTTTTACCGCGTAAATTCGCCGCTAAAAATAGCCCTGCCGCGCCCGCTCCGATTATCAAAACGTCGTAAATTTTGCAAATTTTAGCCATCACAAACCTTAAAATTTACGCGCGGCAAAGCTGGCTAAAATCAAAAGCTATTTTTTAGCGCTAGGAATTTTTGCTCTTGCGCTTCGTCTAGTTTCATTTTTTCGTTGCGATTTACGAAAAGCTTAAATATCGCGTTACGGTCCGCATCGTAAAAGTGCAGGCTGTGCCCTAGAAAGCCCATAAATTTGGTGCTCACAAAGCCGATAGCGCAAACCGCGTCCTCTTTTAGATGGCCGCCTAAAAATCCGCTTTTGCCGCTAAAATTTAAAAATCCCTGCGCGCGCTTTGGCGCTTGGACGTTCGTTTTTATCTCGATGATAAACTCGGGCGTATTTTTGATAAAAAGCATCTCGCCCCAAGCGCTGATTTCTTCAAAAATTTTCATCAAATTTTCTGCGCCGACTAGTTTAAATTCGTCATCGCCGCGGTACTGTAAGATATCGTATTCGCGTACGTTTAGCTGCTTGGCCGCGTCGTAAACGGACATCTTTTTATCCTCGAAAAGCTCGTCTATTCGTTTTTTTAGATTGCTCATTTTGGTCCTTTTTGGGATTAGATTTTGATAATGGTATTTAAAAATAGCTAAAAACCCGCTAAATTTACGCGCTTTGCGCCCTTGCGTTTAAAGCGCCGATCGAGCCGCAAATTTAGTCGCTAGGCGCGCACGATTTTGTAAATTCGCTCCGTCCGCAAAGTCCGCTAAACGCCTAAAATTTGCTTTATTTCCGCCTCGTTTGTTAGCTTGGAGTTAAATTTAACGACTAAATTTTGGGCGTTTTTATAGCATTCTACGACGCCTTTTTGCTTTTCGACTTCGGCCTTATCGGCATTTACGTCCGCAGGCCGGTCGACGTTTTTAAAGATATTTGGGTTATCTAGCCACTTTAGCGAGACTAGCCACGCTACGCAAAGCGCGGTAACTATGGCAGCTAGCGCGTCTAGGCCGTAAAAGTTAAGCACCGCTCCGCCTCCGATGCCGCCGATAAAATTTCCCATGTAGCCAAACGAGTTGAATATGCCTAGAGCCGCGCCCTTTTGGCTAACCTTGCTAAATTTAGACGCCATTGATTGCAAGATCGGCTCGTGCAGGTTAAATCCGATAAAAAATATAATCACGCCCGCGTAAAATAGCGGTTTGTGTCCGAGCGAAAGCGCGAAAAGCCCGTAGCTAACGACGAAGAGCGATACGCCGATGATTAAAATTTGCTTTGTGATGCGCCTTGTTTCGCCCACCGCGCCGCCCACGCCCATAGCGATAAAGCCAAATGCCGTAGCGACGGCGTAAATGCCGCTTAGATCGCTTTTTTGCATGCCAAAGTAGCGCACGACGGCGATGGGAATGATGATAAAAGCCGCCGACATCAGCATTTTTTGCATGAAATTGCTAACGTTCATCAGGAGCAAATTTCTATTTGCAAGCAGCTTTAGCGCGGGAGTTTTGGCCTGAGAGTGCGTGATCTTAGGCTCTTTACCCACGGCCGTGTATAAAAGTACGATACAAACGACCGTAACCGCTATCGAGAGGTAAAAGAGGCTTGAAAGCCCGTATCTGTGGCTAAGGATCGGAGAAAGTATCATCGAAAGCGTAAAGCTAAGGCCGATAAACGCGCCCATCATCGCCATCGCGTGTCCCCGCACTTCCTCTTTGGTCATATCGCTCATAAACGCCGTAGCCACCGCTCCTATCGCGCCCGCGCCCTGGATAAATCTACCCAAAATCATCGTATAAATATCGGTAGCGACCGCGCAGATAGCAGCTCCGGCGATAAAGACGAGTAGGCCCGCTAGCATCGAGTTTTTACGCCCGAAGCGGTCTGAAATATAGCCGAAAACCACCTGAAACGCGATCTGCGAAATCGCGTAAACGCCGATGAGGACGCCCACTAAAAACTCGGTCGCGCCCTTAAGCTCGAGCGCGTAAACGCTGATAACGGGGAGAATAATGAAAAGCCCGAAAAACCTGCTGCCGATGATGAAAGATAGGGGCAAAGCGCTTTTTACTATCATAAATTTTCCTTTTAAAGGAGTGATTTTACCCGAATTTTGATAATACGTAAATTAAAGCCGAATTTGATAAAATGCGCGGATTAAAAATAGCATAGCGAAGTATTTTTGGATTATTTTTACGGTTGCGTAGATGAAATTTTGCGTAGGCTAGGCACGTAGCCTGTCTGGCGAAATTTTAGCAAGCTACGTAAAAAGAACCAAAAAGACAAGCTAGAAAAAGGAAAAAATTTGAAAATAGTTTTAGCAACGTCAAACTCCGACAAAGTACGCGAAATAAAAGATTTTTTAAAAGGCCACGAAATTTACGCACTGCGCGAGATTTGCGAGCCCTTTGAGATCGCCGAGGACGGCGCGACTTTCGCCGCGAACGCGCTAATCAAGGCTCGCGCCGTGCAGGCAAAACTGCGCGAGCTAAATTTGGCGGACGAGTTTGTCGCGCTAAGCGACGATAGCGGCATCAGCGTGGAGGCTCTTGGCGGCAGGCCCGGGATTTACTCGGCGAGATTTAGCGATATGAACGAGCGCGGGCAGATAACGGGCAAAAGCGCGAGCGATGCTAGCAACCGCGCAAAGCTGATCTCGGAGCTAAAGGCGCTAAATTTGACCAGCTCACCTGCTTTTTACACCGCCTGTATCGCGGTTAGCTCAAAGTTTGGCGACTTTACGGCCCACGGCTTTATGTACGGTACGGCAATCGACGAAGAGCGCGGTAGCAACGGCTTTGGCTACGACAGCCTCTTTATCCCCAAAGGCTTTACACAGACTCTGGGCGAGCTAGATGAGGGCACGAAGCTAAAAATATCGCACCGATCAAAGGGGCTGGAACTCATAAAATACGTGCTAAAGAGCCTTGAAGCGAAATTTAGGCGCTAAGCTCGGAGCGCAAAAGAGAAAGTAAATTTGCGGGGCAAAAACCCGGCTGAATTTGCCGTCCCTTAACGCTAGCGCGGTATAATCGCGCAAATTTAAAATTTGAGATAAAGATGAATCTGGTTTTATTCGACTTTGACGGGACGATCACGCGCGACGACTCGCTGCTCGAGTTTATCGCCTACGTCGTGGGATTTAAGAAATTTTTTCGGGGGATTTTTTGGCTTTCGCCCGTTTTGATCGGCTATAAGCTAAAAATTTGCAGCAACAACTACGCTCGCAGGCGGCTGATGACGCACTTTTTCGCGGGCATGAGCGCGGATAAATTCGCTCAAATTTGCAAAAAATACTCAAACACGCACATCGAGGATATCGTGAAATTTTCCGCGATGGCAAAGATCGCCGAGTATAAGGCAAACGGCGACAAGGTCGTGATCGTGACGGCGTCGCTCGAGGACTGGCTGGCTCCGTGGTGTAGGGCGCAGGGGCTCGAGCTACTGGGCACTCGTATCAAGAAAAAGGGCGGCGTGATAACGGGCGAGATAGACGGCGCCAACTGCTACGGCGCAGAGAAAGTGCGCCGCGTGCGCGAGGCGTATGATACGGACGCCTTTGAGCGCGTGATCGCATACGGCGACAGTAGGGGCGACAAGGAGATGCTGGAGTTTGCCGACGAGGCGCATTATAGGGTGTTTGAGTGAAATTTAAAAAGCCAAGACGCAACCGAGCCTTGGCTTTTGTGCGGTTAAAATGTCAATAAATAATTAAATAGTTTAAAGAAATTCTCTTTGGTCTCTTTGTCTATCTCGATTTTGCCTTGCTCGACTTCGTTTTTAAATTTGCTCGATATCGCGCTTGATTTTTTATCCATTTCAAATTTTGTTCTCAAATCGGTGCTGAAAAAATCCTCTATTTCTTTAAAATTAGGATATTTTTCCTTAAATTGTTCATTGTTCAGTATTGCTATAAATTTATCGTCTTTTAGCTTCGCCATAGCTTCTCCTGCCTTATCGCCATCTACTAAAAGTAGCGCCCTGCCGTCTTTTGCCGTTCTGGCTAGTGTTTTTAGTTCTTCTGCTATATTCTTTTGGTCTTTTGCAACTACCATATTTATTTTGCTTTGCCGTTGCTCTATTGTGCTCATTTTTCCAAGTCCATTTATAGGCAAAAACAGTAACCTTTCTTTGCTGCCGTGTTCTTTTTCGTATAAAAAATTCATAGCTGTTAAGTAATTGTAATCGGTTATCCCCTCAACGAAAATAAGCTTATCATCGCAGCCTACTAAGCTAAGATACTCAACCCCAAGACTTCTTTTTATTTCGGCTAGAGTGTCGGCTTCGTGATCCGGTATTATGGAAAAGTCATTTACTATAGTTGAGCCTTTGCTGCTAGATTTTACTATCCTTATCTCGTCAAGATGGCGAATATCTAAAATATGATTTGAATGAGTAGAAACGATAAAAGTTATACCGCGTTTTTGTCCAAATTCTTTTAAAAATTTACGAATATCTTTTTGGGCCGGTATACTTAGGTGATTTTCTACTTCGTCTATCAGGACTATATCTCCGTTTCCTACTTTGTCTTGATATAAAAAGTTAAAAAATAGATTAAAGAATTTTTTAAATCCGACGCTTTGCTCGCTTAGGCTTATGGTTTCATTGTTTTTCTCAATACAAAAAGAGATACTTTGGGTTTCCAGTTTTATCTCAAAGCCATAAACATCATTATCTGATTTGGTGTAATAAAGTTCATTGAAACGCCTGTTTATAGTATTTTTTAAGATTTTATTTATCTCTTTTTCTGCTGTATTGTAAAAACTAGCGCCTTTGTCTTTTGATTTTTCGTAAGTTTTTTGTAGTTTTGATATATCAAATTTTATGGCATTAAACAATGCTATAAAAAACTCATTTTTCAATAGCTGTTCGGGTGTTGTTTTTAGATTTTCGTTTTTTATTTCATGCTCTTTGTAAAATATGATATTTGGTATTGCAGGTTCACACAACAATAGTTCAGTAACCAATGCTTTTATGTCTATAAATTTCGGAAGTCCCGGCTTTTGAATGTTGTAGTAATAAACTTGTTTATTGTATTCCCATAATTCAGTCAAAATTTCTCGTAGCCTATCATAATATCTTTCAAATTTATCGTATTCTCGGCGAGATATCGCACTATTTATATCCTTTGAAAGTTCGTCAAGAATTTTTTTATCGTTTTGCCTATATCTATTATTTTCTTTATAGTTTTCAATATACCAATCCGTAAGTTTTTTAAATTCATTTTTTATCTTATTTAGGGTCTCAAACCATGGATAACTAGAACTCCATGTTGCTATATTTTCGCTGGTTAGCCAAATTTTAAACTCATATTTTTGCAAATTTTCAATCTTCTTATCATCAGAGTCTTTAAATTTATCATTCAGATATTTTTTTAGTTCTCTCGCATCGTCTAAATTTATGCCTTCTATATCTTTTTTATCGGATATAAATTTAAATTTACAAGATAGTTTTATCGCTTTATCGTGGTTTTTTGCTTTATCGAATTCTCTATCGAAAACTCCAAAGCACTCAAGTATTTCCCCGCCCCTTTTTGTGCTACAAAGATAGACTTCTTTATACTCTGGTAGTATTATTCTTATTTCTTCTTTTTGTTCTTTTTCATCGTAATCATGTAGTGCGTAAATATCATTTGTGTTAAATTTATCATTTAAATTTTGTATATACTGTTGGGTTGTTAAATTTTGTTTTTTGCTGATTGTTTCTAGTGATTTTTGAGTAAATGTTACGCCGAAAATTTTATCTTTAAATAAGTTTTCGTCTATTTCGGAGTCCATACCTGATTCGTTTAAAATATGCTCAGTTAACGTAACCCTTGTTTCGTTGTATTCATCAAAATCAAAGAAATTGGGCTTATCGCCTTTGTTTAAATCTACATTTTGCAAAGTACTTATGGCGCTTAAAACGTTGCTCTTTCCAACATTATTTTCGCCTAAAAGCACTATTAGCCCACCATCCTGCGGTATTTTTAGTTCCGCTGGTGCGTCTATGCCTATATTTCTATAGTTTGAGATACTGATTTTACGCATTTTTTTCTCCTTTGATATTTAGCTTAAATCCGAGTGCATTATAAAATTGTTTCAGCGCTTCTAGTTTTTTATCATCATCATCGCTTAACTCTTTTTTTCTAGACCTATTATTTGATGTTATTATTTTTTCGCATTCGAGCAAATAACTTAAAATTGGGTCGAAAATATCGACCTGAGTTAGCTTTTCTATGAAATTTACCTTCACTTCGTTGTCCTTTTTTAGTAAATTTGTGATTTGTTGTTTTTTATCTTTGTTGCATTGATTTTCTGACATCGATATGTTGTTTAAGATAAACGATATAGCATCTATTTTGTTGATGTCGTTTTGGCAGACGTAGTCGAAAAATCTCAAAATTTTAGAGTCAAATTTATCTCTTTGTCCGATTTCGTATAGCTCTATAAATTTATAAGCCGTAGGGCGGGAAATTTTTAAAAGCTCTGCTAAATCCACTAGCCGTAAATCTATCTCTTTTAACCGTTCTCTTAGTAACTGTTTTTTTACCATTTTTACTTCTTCATTTTTTATCAAATCATAGCTTATTTTATAAAAAATGTCAATATATATTTTACATATTATGTAAAAATAAAATTATACAAACTAAGAATAAATGTAAATTTTAGCAACTATGAAAGTAGAATTATTTTATGTTTAGTTGTATATAAAATGAATAATCTATGCAGAAGGGAGATGGTGTATGTTTAGTAATACTTTCGCGTATAGCGACTAGAATTGGGGTAAAAAATTCGTCGCTAACAACGCATATAAATTTAATGACTCGCAATAGTTTTACTTTGAATGCTACCATTAAAACCTCTAAATCCCGGTCGCCGTCCATTCGTCTAAAATTTTACTAAAATCGTCTATCATCGTCTTAAAGTCGTATTTTAGCTTGCTTTGTTTACGCGCGATCTGTTTTAGCGCCGTTAAAAAATACTCGCTTATTTTTTGCTTTTGCTCTGCATGCGAAAGCTCGCTAAACTCGCGCTCAAAATATATCCGCACGCCCGTTTTGCCCGTATCTTTTCTAAATGGCGCGTACTCAAATCTATTTCGCAGATAGTAGCCGCCCTCGCTGCGTTCCTCTTCGCTCATCATCTCGCGCAGTAGCTCCCAGGCGCGCTGCGAGCTTAGGCGCGGCTCATCCGGCGCTATGATGTAGTTCGTGCGGCAGTACTCGTCGTCAAAACTAAACGAGCAGTCTAAATTTATATAGTTTATCTCGCTGCCGTAAATTTTAGGCCTCATTTTGGCGTTTAGCGCGGGCTGGAGCTCCTTAAACAAGCTATCTATCACCGCGCGCGAGTTCTCGTAGCAGTTTTTGATGCCGATCGAGACTCGGATGGGATTTTTAGGTATCCAGTTGCGCTGGCTAGCTAGCTTGAC
>CAUSIL010000018.1:0-16773 GCA_963531395.1 uncultured Campylobacter sp. | reverse complement strand
AAGATATCGCGATATTAACAGGCGGCGAAGTAGTGAGCGAAGAGCTAGGCAGAACCCTAGAAAGCGCCACTCTAAGCGACCTAGGTCAAGCTTCAAGCGTTATCATCGACAAAGACAACACGACTATCGTAAACGGTGCAGGCGAGAAATCGGCAATCGACGCTAGAATCATCCAAATAAAAGCTCAAATCGCAGAAACAACGAGCGACTACGACAAAGAAAAACTACAAGAGCGCCTAGCTAAGCTGAGCGGCGGCGTAGCAGTTATCAAGGTCGGCGCTGCTACCGAGACTGAAATGAAAGAGAAAAAAGACCGCGTGGACGATGCTCTAAGCGCGACTAAAGCGGCCGTAGAAGAGGGTATAGTTATCGGCGGCGGCGCTGCGTTTATCAAAGCGAGCGCAAAAGTAGATCTACAACTAAGCGGCGACGAAGCTATAGGTGCTGATATCGTAAGACGCGCGCTAACTGCTCCACTGCGCCAGATCGCTGAAAACGCGGGCTTTGACGCTGGCGTAGTGGCAAACTCCGTAAGCGTAAGCAAAGACGATAACTACGGCTTTAACGCGGCTACGGGCGAGTATGTGGATATGTTTAAAGCCGGCATCATCGACCCGGTCAAGGTTGAGCGTGTGGCTCTTCAAAACGCGGTTAGCGTGGCGAGCTTGCTCTTAACCACTGAAGCTACCATAAGCGAGCTAAAAGAGGACAAACCGATGCCTGCGATGCCTGATATGAGCGGAATGGGCGGCATGGGCGGAATGATGTAATACGCCTTTATCTGCGGAGAGCTTTGGCTTTCCGCAGGATTTCTCGCAAAGATAACTCTTAAATTTACTAAAAATTTAGACCTACTTTAAATCTCCTAGCGGCCGTAAATTTGACGAGATTTTAGGCTTAAGCGGCTAAAACGTCCAAAATATACGCATAAATTCCTACGTCTAAAAATGATTTAAAATTAATTATTATTTAACTGAAATTTGTATAAAATAGTTCCGAATCTAGCGTAAGGGCGATCTTTTAAGGCGGCTAAATTTAAATGAAAAATCCGAATTTGGCGAATGCTAGGCCGGAAAGAATGATTTAATGATAAAAAAAATACTAATAGTCTTTGGCACCAGACCGGAAGCCATAAAAATGGCGCCCTTGGTAAAAGAATTTAAAAAAAATGGCGAATTTAACGTCAAGGTTTGCGTCACGGCTCAACACAGACAGATGCTAGATCAAGTTCTTGAGATATTTGGCATAGTTCCCGATTATGATTTAGACATTATGCAAGCAGGGCAGGATCTGTACGATCTGTCGTCTAGGATTTTGCTAAAGATGAGAGATGTTTTAGGCGAGTTTAAACCGGATATAGTATTTGTTCACGGCGATACTACTACTGCTAGCATAGCTTCTTTGGCTGCTTTTTACAAACAGATTAAGGTAGCCCACGTAGAGGCGGGGCTAAGAACGGGGGATATTTATTCGCCTTTTCCCGAGGAGATAAATAGACAGTTAGTCGGTATAATCGCAAGCTATCACTTTGCCCCTACAAATTTATCAAAACAAAATCTCATAAAAGAAAACAAAAACCCAAAAAATATCGTCGTAACCGGAAATACCGTCATCGACGCGCTTTTTTTGCTGCTTGAAAGGATGCAAAAAGATAGCGGGCTAAAAGATAAAATTTTAACATCTCTAAATGCGAAATACGATACTAACCGCGGTAAAAAAATCATACTCGTAACCGGTCACAGAAGGGAAAATTTCGGCGATGGATTTATAAATATCTGCGAGGCTCTAAAGACCATAGCGATCAAAAATCCAAATGTCGATATAGTCTATCCCGTTCATCTAAATCCAAACGTCCAAGAGCCCGTAAGGAAAATTTTATCCGGCATTGGTAACGTCCGCCTCATAGCGCCTCTAGAGTACGGCGAATTTGTTTATCTGATGAGCATGGCGCATTTCATCATAACAGATAGCGGCGGGATACAAGAGGAAGCGCCAAGCCTCGGTAAACCCGTGCTTGTAATGAGAAATACAACCGAAAGACCCGAGGCTATAGAGGCCGGCTCGGTAAAACTCGTTGGCGTCGATAAGAAAAATATAGTATCGCAGGCTCAAATTTTACTCGATGACGACGAAATTTATCAAAAGATGTCTCAGTCGCGAAGTCCATACGGCGACGGTAAAGCTAGCGTTAAGATAGTAGAATTTATAAAAAATTTAAGATCGGAGAGATGATGATAAAAAATATTTGCGTTATAGGGCTTGGCTATATAGGGCTTCCTACCGCAGCGCTTTTGGCAAATAAAGGCTACAAAGTGCGCGGCGTAGACGTAGTACAAAGTACGGTAGATACGATAAATCAAGGAAAAATCCATATTGTAGAGCCCGAGCTTGACGTATTCGTCAAAGGCGCGGTAAACAGCGGAAATTTAAGGGCAAGCTTAGAGCCTGATTTGGCCGATGTTTTTATCATGGCCGTGCCCACGCCCTTTTGCGACGGATACGTGCCTGATCTTAACTACGTAGTAAGCGCCAGCAAGTCTATAGCGCCATTTGTTAGGGACGAAAATATCGTGATTTTAGAGTCGACTTCGCCCGTGGGAACTACCGAAAAAATAAGCGAAATCCTCAAAGATAGCGGCGTAGATATCTCTAAAATTTACATCGCTCACTGCCCAGAGAGAGTACTGCCCGGTAAAATTTTAACAGAACTCGTACAAAACGATAGAATAGTAGGCGGTTTAAATAAAGAAGCCGCAAAAAAAACGGCCGAATTTTATAAAACTTTCGTCGCTGGCGAGATTTTGCAAACCGACGCAAAAACCGCCGAGATGGCAAAGCTCACCGAAAACTCGTTTCGCGACGTAAATATCGCATTTGCAAACGAACTCAGCGTCTTGTGCGATAAATTCGGCATCAACGTCTGGGAGCTCATCTCGCTAGCAAATCGCCATCCGCGCGTAAACATCCTAAATCCCGGTTGCGGCGTGGGCGGGCACTGTATAGCCGTCGATCCGTGGTTTATCGTACATGCGGGCGGCGATGACGCAAGGCTTATCAAAACGGCTAGAGAGGTAAATAATCACAAAACGCAGTGGGCGATCGAAAAGATAAAAAATGCCGCTTTAAAATTTGAGCTAAAAAGCGGCAAAAAGCCTAAGATAGCCTGCATGGGGCTTGCGTTTAAACCCGATATAGACGATCTTAGGGAGTCGCCTGCGGTTTTTATTACTCGCGAATTAAAAAATCAAGGATTTGAAATTTTGGCCGTCGAACCGAATATAAAATCGCACAAGGATTTTGAGATAATAAACCACGAAAAAGCCGTAGATATCGCTGATATAGTCGTATTTTTGGTAGCGCATAAAGAATTTAAAGAACTAAAAATAGAAAAAGAAGTTTTGGATTTTTGCGGCGTGCGAAATACTAATATTTAATATTTTTCAAGGTATGGTTAATGTTACAAGCAATAGTTAAAAAAGGTAAGGTTTTAGCAGAACAGATCCCCGCTCCGAGCGTTTCAAAGGGATGCGTTCTTATCAAAGTAGTAAATAGCTGCATATCGGCGGGCACCGAGATAAGCGGCGTATCAAATAGCGGAAAGAGTCTGATAAAGCGAGCCCTAGAACAGCCCGAGAACGTAAAAAAAGTCATCAGTATGATAAAATCAGACGGCATCGCAAACGCCTATGCGAAGGTAAAGGGCAAGCTTGATAGCGGTAGCCCGACCGGCTATTCGCTTAGCGGCGTCGTCATAGCAGTCGGAGAGGGCGTTTTGAATTTTGAGATCGGTGAGCGCGTTGCCGCAGCCGGTGCAGGGCTTGCAAACCACGCAGAATACGTAGATGTGCCCAAAAATTTAGTTATGAAAATGCCGCAGGACATGGACTTTGAGTGGGCTTGCACCGTGACGCTGGGCGGTATAGCGATGCAGGGTGTTAGGCGGATCGATCTAAGGCTGGGCGAGACTTGCGTAGTGGTGGGAGCCGGGATTTTGGGGCTTCTTGCGGTGCAGATGCTTAAAATTTCAGGTGTGAGAGTTGCGGTCAGCGATTTTGACGATAGGCGCTTGCAGATAGCTAAAGAGTACGGCGCCGAGCTAACTATCAATCCTTCAAAGGAAAATTTGCTAGACGTAGTTTCATCTTGGAGCGGCGGATACGGCGCCGACGGCGTGCTATTTACCGCCGCTACGAGCAGCAGTGAGCCGCTATCGCAAAGTTTTCAGATGTGCAAGAAAAAGGGCAGAGTGGTGCTCGTAGGCGTTGCCGGTATGCAGATAAATAGAGAGGATATGTATAAAAAGGAGCTTGATTTTCTCATCTCCACATCCTATGGGCCGGGCCGCTACGACAAGAGCTACGAAGAGGGGGGGCTTGATTATCCGTTTAGCTACGTCAGATGGACTGAAAATCGAAATATGAGCGAGTATCTAAGGCTGGTAAATGAAAATTTGATAAAGCTGGATAAGCTCATAGATGCAAAATACCCTATCGAGCAGGTAACGGAGGCGTTTGAGTCGCTGCAGACTTCGCAGAATAAGCCGCTTATGGTTTTGCTTGACTACGGCAAGGCAAATTTAACCGAGCTTGATAACTATCTAAATCACGACAAAAAAATCATCATAAGCTCCGCGCCAGTAAACAGGGATGTGATAAACGTCGCGTTCGTCGGCGTCGGCGGATTTGCTACCGGGATGCACCTGCCTAATATCTCAAAGCTTACGGATAAGTATAAAATTTACGCGATAATGAACCGAAGTGGACATAAGGCAAAGGCGGTGGCGCAGCAATACGGAGCGAACTACGCTACTTCAAATTTAGACGATATTTTAAATGATAAAAACGTCGATCTAGTGATCATCTCAACAAGGCACGATAGCCATGCGGAGCTTACTTTAAAGGCGCTTGGAGCGGGCAAAAACGTATTTGTAGAAAAGCCGCTTGCAACAAACAAAGACGAGCTTGAGAAGATAAAGAAATTTTACGAAGGAGGCGGCGACAAACCCGTTTTATTCGTAGGATTTAATAGGCGATTTAGCGTTTACGCGCAGGAGATAAAAAAGCACACGAGCGCTAGAATAAATCCGATGATAATCAGATATAGGATGAATGCGGGCTACATACCGATGGATCACTGGGTGCACGAAAACGGCGGCAGGATGGTGGGCGAAGCGTGCCACATAATAGATCTGATGACGGCGCTAACGGGCAGCGAGATAGAGAGTATATTTTCGCAGGCCATCACGCCGAGCAACGAAAAATATAGCGCCGAGGATAACAAATCTATCGTCTTAAAATACAAAGACGGCTCGGTGGCAAATATCGAGTATTTCGCAAACGGCAGCAAGGAGCTAAGTAAGGAATTTATGGAGATCCACTTTGACGGCAAGAGCATTATTTTGGACGATTATAAAAGCCTAAAAGGATACGGAGCGGGGGTGAAAGAAATTTCAACGAACGTAAGTCAAAAGGGACAGTTTGAAGAGCTTGAGGCGTTATTTGAGACTTTAAAAAAAGGCAAAGGCTGGCCGATAGAGCTTTGGGATATGGTGCAGACGACGGAGATTTCGTTTTTGATATAAAAGGCTAAATTTATGACCGGTCAAATTTACAAAAAGATAAAAAGCAAAATCAAAAATTATATTTTTATCAAGAGAAATTTTAGCGAATATGATAATTTTCAGTGGAAAAGCCCAGAAGAGATAGAGCGTATCAGGACTAAGAAGCTAAAAGATATAATAAAAAAAGCGGTTGATTTCGTGCCTTTTTATAAAAATTTGGATTTAAAAATAGATTTTGAAAATTTTAGCTTAGATGAATTGAAAAAATTTCAGGTTATAAATAAGCAAGTAATCAAAGAAAATTTTAAAGACTTTTACTCTATTAAATTTAATGGAAAAGCGTCTCATACGTCGGGATCTACCGGGACTCCGTTTGAATTTAAAGTCCCGTATAAAAGCGATGCAATAGAAAAAATAACGTCAAATAGAGCTTGGGGTATGGGCAAAGATTATACTTATAAAAGCGGCGATCCGATAATCGTTTTAAGAACGTATTCGCCAAAAGAGGGCGAGCCGCTTTATAAAATTTCGGGCGATTATTGGTATTTATCCCCGTTTCATATTAACGAATCAAATTTGGCTTTATATTTATCCGTTATCGAAAAGTCAAAAGCCAAAATAATAAGAGGATACGCAAGCTCCATATATATTTTTACGCTACTTTTAAAGCAAAAAAACATAAAAATACCTCAAATAAAAACTATAGTAACTTCATCTGAGACGCTACTGCCCGCATATAGAAGCGTGATCGAGGAGTATTGGGGGTTGCCTGTTTTAGACTGGTACGGACAAAACGAAAGAACGGCAACCGTCCAGCAGTGCTGGGCGGGTAACTATCACAATAATGATGATTACGGGATAGTCGAACTTAACGATAAAAATGAAATCATAGCCACTTCTTTAAATAACTACGTAATGCCTTTTATTAGATATAATACCAGCGATAAGGCTATACCTTTAGACGGTAAAGTGCCGATTTGCCCTTGCGGTAGGCATTTATCTATCCCTTTTAAAGGGATAGAGGGTAGAAACGACGATATACTTATCAAGGATGATGGAACGGCGATACCTGCGGCAAATTTTTCTACTGCGATGAAAAATTTTAGCGATTTAAGGCAGTTTCAGATAATCCAAGAGAAGGATAGAAGCGTAACCTTAAAAGTGGTTTTAGATAATGATTCGAGCCAATACGTAAATTTAATAGCTAGCGAAGTCTATAGGAGACTTGGAAACATAAAGCTAAATATAGAAAAGGTGCCTCAAATCGGGCGAGACATAAAAACAGGTAAAATAAAAGTAACGATTCAAAAAGGAGAGTTGGTATGATAAAGTTAAATTTAGACGAACAAAAAATCGCCTCTAAAATAAAAAGATTAAAGGATGCCGCCGGCAGCCATAGCCCTAGTATTTTTACGATTTGCGAGAAGCTTTCCGAGCTTAATATTAAAGTGGATGCTTGCTTTTTATCTAATCCATACGCGACGGAGCTTTTTTTAGATTACCTTAAAAAAGATTTGATCGATACGAATAAACTAAAAGACGTTTTAGAGTTTTATCCGTCGCAAAACGGCGTAATAGCCGACGTTATAAGTAAATCAATAGACGTAGACAGCAAAAATATCTTTGTAGGAAACGGCGCGATAGAGGTTATCCAAGCCGTGATGCATAATTTCGTAGAAAAAAGGATGATCGTAAATATCCCTACGTTTTCGTCTTATTACGAGTTTGCAAGGGACGATACGGAAGTGATTTATTATCAGCTAAATAAAGACGAAAATTTTAAGCTTGATATCCAAAGTTACGTTAATTTCGTAAAGTCTAAAAACCCGGATAGCGTAGTAATTATTAATCCAAACAATCCGGACGGCGGATACATAAAATATAAAGATCTAAGATTTATTTTAAATAATCTTAAAGAGGTTAAAAACATCATAATAGACGAGAGTTTTATACACTTTGCCTTTGAGGATAGCGAATATAGCTTGATTTCTGCTACCGAGCTTTTTAAAGAGTTTTCAAACGTCATCGTCATCAAAAGCCTATCTAAAGACTTCGGTATAGCGGGCATTAGGGCAGGATACGGAGTAATGAATCAATACAAAGTGGCAAAACTTCTTAAAAACGGATATTTGTGGAATTCTAGCGGACTTAGCGAATACTTTTTTAGGCTCTATAACAGAAGCGATTTTTTTAAAGAATACGAAGAAGTAAGGAAAAAATACATCGCCCATGCGCAAGAGTTTTTTGATGAGCTTTCAAAGATACCTCAAATAAAAGTCTATCCTAGCATGGCAAATTTTGCTCTTATCGAACTGCTCGACGGTAGTACTAGCGCAAATTTCGTTTCAAAGATGCTAATAAAATACGGCGTTTATACCAGGACTTGCAGCGACAAGATCGGATTAAACGGCGAATTTATCAGGATTGCGGCTAGATCGCAAAAAGAAAACGAAATCATAGTTAAGGCTATTAAGGAGATATTTAAGGACGATATTGCATAAGCCCGTACTAGCTATTTTTGATTTTTGCGATACTATTTTCGACGGTCAATCCGCTACGTTTTTTTTGGATTTTTTGGAGTCCAAACTTCCGATTGCTAAGAAAATACGTGCAAAAATTATAAAGAAAACGAATAAAATACCCTCGTCTGATAGCAAAAGATATAAAGAAAATTTAATGCGGGTATTTTACGGCGTCAAAAAAGAGGAGATGGATAAATACGCAGCAGAATTTTATAGTAGCATAGTCGCAAATAGACTTCATAAAAACGCTATAGAAGCTCTTTTGGGGCATCAAAAAAGCGGTCATATTATCGTAGTAGTATCGGGCGGATTTGAGGTGTATTTGAAGCATTTTGCTAAAAGTTACGGCATAGATTATTTAATAAGCACGAAGCTTGAGTTTAAAAACGGCATTTTTACTTCTAAAATCGCAGGCGATGAATGCTTGGGAGATAAAAAGGTAGAGTTGCTGGGTAGCGAGCTAAATTTAAAGGAATTTGATTTAAAAAATTCGTTTTGTTATAGCGATAGTCGTTCGGATATGCCTCTATTTTCGCTAGTCGGCAACAAAGTAGTCGTAAAAAACGCTCAAAATACCGATTGGATAGACGATGAGTTTAAGGTTTTAAAAGTAGATGGAAGTTATGTTTAAAAATTTATTTGCCTCAAAAGTCGCGAAACAAACGCTATTTTTATTTGTAGCGCAGATATTTGGCATGGTTGTAGGTTTTGTATCCAATATGCTTTTAGCCAAACAAATGGGAGCGACAAATTTTGGGATTTATTCTTTGTCTCTGGCTATTATTACGTTTATATCTATATTTTTTGAGTTCGGATATTTTTCTAGTGCCTCAAAGATGCTTGCAAACAACCATGACATAAATTTAGAAAAAAAGATATTTGGCGCGTCTATAATAATAGTATGTGTTTTATCGGCTTTTTTTATCATATTTGCGCTCGTGATTTCATTTTTACTCGGAAAAATTTTTAGTGATGAAATAGGACAAATAATTAGAATTTCGTCTTTTATAAGTTGGGGTTTCGTAATTCCATTTTTTATGGAGCTAATATTAAAAGGCAGTAATCACATACGCTATTTAGCCGGTTTTAATATATTTTCTAAAATTTTATTTGTAGCATTTTTATCCCTTTTATTTATTTTTGAGCACTTAACTCCACTAAATGCGCTTTTGTCTTTTTCTTTGTCTTATGCGGTTGCATTTGCGATATACGCTTATATGCTACGGCCGAATTTTAGCGGCTTTTTTGAAATTCTTAGAGCTATAAATTCGGAAAATAAACGGTATGGAAAATATATTTATAAGGGTAGAATATTTGCCGTATCTGCTTATAATATAGACAGACTTTTAATAGGATATTTTATAGGCTCAAAAGACGTCGGTTTTTATGGACTAGCAAATTCTATGGCGACGCCTATTATTTCAATGTCTGCGGCAATGGGTAGTAGCGTATTTAAAACATTAACGAATAGTAGCAAAATACCGTTTACTATACTAAAAGCAAATTTAGCCTGGGTGCTTTTATCATTTTTTTTAACCAATACGCTTGGATATTTGATTATAAATTTTTATTTAAAAGAAGAGTATGACGATGTATTATTTTTACTACTTCTGACTTCTGCCGGGTATTGCATAAAGGCGCTTTATCAACCATATAATGCTTGGATAGTCGGTCAAGGCTATGGAAAAGAAGATCAAAAAATGTCATACGGAATGGCCGCTATTAATTTATCGGGAAACATTATTTTTGTACCGATGCTTGGCGTTATAGGTGCGGCGCTATCAAGCATACTTGCTTCTTTTTATTATTTGTATGCATCTGTGTATTTTGTAAAAAGGATTAGTAATGGATAATAATACATTTGACGACATTCACGATTCTGCTTTAGACGGATGGGGTTTTTCATTTAGGAGAAGTCAGCTATATAGATTTAAAAAATATCTTGATATGCTGATAAAGAATAATATAAAAGGTAAAATTTTAGAAATCGCGTGCAGTACCGGGTTTTTTACGAATTTAATGTCCAATTCCATAAAAAATATCGAGATAAGAGCCGTTGATATATCTCAAATAGCAATAGATAAAGCTAAAAAAAAATATCCTAATATCGACTTTAGCGTTCAAAAGTTACCTGACGTAAATCTTGAAGGAGAATCGTTTGACTGCGTCACGGCTATAGAGGTCTTATCTTATCTGGATAATGAAGGACGGATGCAATCAATGGCTAACATCCGTAATATACTCAAAGACGATGGTTACGCTATCATATCCGTAAATATAGGCGAAAAGCCTTACTTTAAACTAGATGAAATTAGAAATTTAGTATCTGATAAATTTGAGATAATTTATGAAGACGGGCTATATATAAAAACATATTACAAATATATAGAAACGCCTATTTGGATTATTTTAGATATGTTTTCGTCTTACAAAAAAATAATAATAAAACCGTCAGACGGTTTTTTAAAAAGAAGATTGAAAAATATACTAAATTTTACGATAAAAAATAAGATAGTATTTTATACCATAGGTTTTTTGATTAGAAAAATCTGTATAGGCGCATTGTATTTTATGCCTATATATATTATCGACAAGGTGTCAAAATTTATATCAAAAAATGAACAGTCGATCTATATATGTTTGGGGCAAAAGCGTACATGAAACAAATTTTAATAACCTGCGATACCGAGGTCGGCGAACTACACGCAAATAGAGCCGATGCGTTTGAGATTTTTATAAAAGGCGAGGTTGGCGGCAATGAAGTCGGCGTAAAGCTCATAAATGATTTAGCAAACGAGTACGGCGGCGTAGCGGAGCATTTTGTAGACGTATATCCGTATGAAAGATACGGCGAGGATAAATTTAAAAGGCTGTGTCGCCAAATCGTTAAGAGCGGACACGGCGTAAATTTACATACCCATCCGTCCGGAAAATACGATAAAAACAGAAAATTTATGCGCCAATATAGCCTAGACGAGCAAATAGAAATTATAAATTTCGGTAAGCAAAAGATAAAAGAGTGGATAGGCGCGGACGTTATAGCTCACAGAGCCGGAGGATACGGCGCAAACGACGACACGCTAAGAGCCCTTAGGATAAACGATATTTTTATAGATAGCTCGTTTTTTTATAAAAATATAAATTGCGCTATAAACTACGGCTACGTAAATAAAACTAGCAAAAAATGCGGCGTTTTGCAGTTGCCAGTTAGCGTTTACGAAAAGCAAAAACGCTACGGTTTTTTAAAAACCAAAAGCATTTTTCAAAAATTTGATTTTAGATACGGCTCTAGCGCGGATGAAATATTAAGAGCGATTGATTTAATGCCTAAAGATTGCATAATAACGCTTTTTTTGCATAGTTTTAATTTTTTAAATTTAAAATACAGTTTTAAAAGCGGGCAGTATGTCGATATAAGCATAAACGAGGGTTTAATAGGCGAGTACAAAAAACTTTTAGAGAAAATCGCAGGCAATAAAGAGTGTAAATTTACGTCGATAAAAGATTTAAATTTAAGCTCTTTAAACTGCTCGGACTATGTGCCAAAGATTAGCGTAAACGCCGAAATACTAAAGCCTGCAATGGATAAATTTAGGCTAAAATTTATGCAGATAGGCGATATATGATGAAAATACTTTATCTAAGGACGCTTTATTGGTTTGGGCTAAAAGCCGGCGGCTCGGTGGGACATACGGCAGGCGTTATAAACGCTATGGATAAAAAGGTACGGCTAAGCGTCGTTTCAAATGACGAACTTTGGGGAGTTAATAAAGAAATAACCGTCGTAAAGCCTATAAAATTTCCTTTTATCCCAAAAGACGTTCTTGAGCTTTTTTATAATTTTAAAATAATAAAGCATTGCGCCGATTTGGAGGCTGACGCGATATATCAGAGATATAGCGGATTTAGCTTTTGCGGGGCGTATATCGCAAAGAGAAAAAAGATACCGTTTGTTTTAGAGTTTAACTCGTCTGACGTTTGGAAGATTAAAAATTGGAAAAATAACGACGCTCTTTTTAAGCGAATTTTCAAGACTATTTACTACAAAATTTTTAAGCTACCTATCGTTTGCGCGATAGAAAGTTATAATCTAAAAAATGCAAAATGCGTAGTTGCGGTATCGGAGGCGTTAAAAGATATCCTTTTAAATTTAGGCGTAGACGAGGGTAAAATAATCGTAAATCCAAACGGAATAGACGAAAACAAATATAATCCGCAGGTAAGCTGCGAGGACGTAAAGCAAAAATACGGTCTTGAAAATAAAATCGTAATCGGCTTTATAGGGACGTTTGGTCAGTGGCACGGAGCCGAAAATATCGCGCACGCTTACGGCAAGCTACTGCAAAAATATCCCGAATACAAAGAAAAAACCAAGCTTTTTATGATAGGCGACGGTATCAGGATGCCAATCGTAAAAAAACATATTTTGGAATTTGATTTGCAAGAAAACGTCGTATTAACCGGCCTTATCCCGCAAGAACAAGGAGCGAAATTCCTAAGCGCGTGCGATATCTTGGTTAACGCCACCGTCCCAAACCCCGATGAGAGCGAGTTTTTCGGTAGTCCTACCAAGCTGTTTGAATACATGGCTATGGGCAAAGCCGTAATATGCAGCGATATGGCTCAGATGTCTGAAATTTTGGAGCACGGCAAAACCGCCTATATGGTAAAACCGGGATGCGTAGACGCACTAGAAGCCGCCATGAAATCGCTAATAGACGATACCTCGCTAAGGGCGTCTATGGGCGCAAACGCCGCAAAAGAAGCCCTACGAAAGTATACGTGGGACAGGCATGTGGATAAAATTTTAGAGGCCGTAAATAATGGGTAAAATTTTTTATTATCTCAAAAAAGCCAAGTCGATGCCGCCTGATGCGTTGTGCGCGAAAATCGCTAATAAGATTTTAAATTTAACTAAAAATAAAATCCAAAAATTGCGCGATATATCCAGCGATACCCGTATCAAATTTAATGTTTCGCCGGTACGAATAAGCTACGTAAATTTATGCGAACTTGACGTTTCAAACATAAATTTAGACGTCGCTAGATATCTATCTAAAATGTACCTGGAGCATAAATTTGATCTGCTCGGCAGCGGCTGGGTAAAAAATAGCTATGATAGCGCGGTGCTCGGGCTTGAGGGCTACAAATACGATATGAACGTTGCCGCGTCCGCGAGCACGCTAGAGGGCTACGAGCCGATTGATTGGCAAAAGGATTTTAAAAGCGGCTTTCGGTGGAGCGAAAAAAAATGGTACAAAGATCAGCGTATAGCCCATAAACCGGGCAGCGATATAAAGGTGCCGTGGGAGCTTGCGAGGCTTCAACACTTGCCGCAGCTTGCTATTTTTGCGGTAGCCGATCCGAGTCTGAAAGAGCGAAATTTAAAAGAATTTAAAAACCAAATTTTAGATTTTATCCGCAATAATCCGCCTAGAATGGGCGTAAATTGGACTTGCACGATGGACGTTGGCATTAGGGTCGCAAATATGCTGGCGGCTTACGATATGTTTCGTCAGATGGATGAGGGCGGAATTTTAGATGCGGATTTTAAACAGACCTTTTCAAATAGCGTCTACGAACACGCGCTTCATATCGTAAATAATCTGGAGTATTCGCCGCATCTTACGTCAAATCACTATCTAAGCGACATCGTGGGGCTGCTGTTTGCGTGCGCGTATTTGAACGGCGATGGCGAGATAGACGCGTGGCTAGCGTTTGCCGTGCAAGAGATAATCAGCGAAATGAAAAAGGAATTTTACGAAGATGGCGGAAATTTCGAGAGTTCTACGAGCTATCACCGCCTAAGCGGCGAGCTGATGGCGTATGCTACGGCTATGATACTGGGTCTAAAAAGTGAAAAAATTTCATCGCTAAAAAATTACGACGCAAAGCTTTGGCGTAAAAAGCCAAAACTCCTGTCGCCAAACGAGCAGGAATTTAAAATCTTAAACGGAGAAATATCGCTGCCGCAGTGGTTCGTGGATAGGCTGTATAAAATCGGCAGGTTTACCGCCGACATTACAAAGCCAAACGGCGAAGTGCCGCAATTTGGCGATAACGACAGCGGCAGGTTTTTTAGGCTTAGCCCAAACGGCGAGCTCTTGAGCGACCAACAAGCCGCACGAAAATATCTAAATTTAAGCGGCTTTGCGGGCGGCGACGAGCCGTTTTGGGATGAGAATATCTTAAATCACTCCACGCTAATTAGCTGCATGGGCGGGATTTTTGATGATGAGATATTTAAAAACAGTTTTTGCTTTGAGAGAAGTTTTATCCGCTCGCTTGCCGGGCGCACGTTGCAAGCAAGCGATAAAACATACAAAAGACTTGTCGCCTCAGGCGTGAAATTTGGAGAACTGCCGCACCGAAAAATTATGGAATTTAAAATTGCGAGTTTGCAAGAGATCAAAAATATATTTTATCCGGACAGCGGGATTTTTATCTTTAAATCCAGTAAATTTTACCTCGCCGTCTGCGCTACGCCGCTTGGACAAAACGGTCACGGCGGACATACACATAACGATAAGCTGGGCTACGAGCTGTGGATAGATGGGCTGGATATAGCAAGAGATCCCGGCACCTATCTTTATACGTCGCTTCCAGATAGGAGAAATGAATTTAGAAGCGTCAAAGCACACAACGTGCCGATCGCGGAAGATCTAGAGCAAAATAGTTGGAGGGAGGGGATAGCGGGATTATTTGGTATGCTTGCAGATTGTAGGTGTTTCGTAATGGATTTCGGAGAAAATTTTATAAGCCTCGCCGCAGAATACAAAGGCGTAAAGATAATTAGGAAATTTGAGATAAAAGAGGATAGATTGGTGATTACCGATACGGCAAACAGGGAATTTTATTATAGTAAATTTGAGTTATACTCAAACGGATACGGGAAGCTTACGAAAAATGTCTAAAAAAATACTATGGTGCGGAAATTCGTATTACGGTTCGCCGTTTAAAGTCGGTTGCAATTATTACAGCGAATTGCTAGCTAAGGAGGGAAATAAAGTTTTATTTATCGCGCCGCCCGTTTCACCGTTTCATGATAAAAATAACGAAGCCATCAGACTCGCTCAATCAAAAAAAGGCGTACATAAAATTTTTGAAAATTATTTTATATACACTCCGTTTGCGCTTATTCCGCCGTTTAAAAAGTTACCTTCCGTTTTTTATCAAGTTATAAAAACGTGGCATATCTTTACTCTACCGAACTTTAAAAAAACGCTTAAAAATTTTGATTTTTTAAACGTAGATATTTTAGTTATAGATAATTTTGCGTTTTTGCCAATAACGGATATCGTAAAATACAATAAACTAATCGTTAGAGTTACCGATAGACTAGACGGCTTTGACGTGGGCGCGGCTGCTATCAAAGCAGAGGAGCATTTGATAAAAAAAGCCGATAAAACGATATATACGTCATCTAGCCTTAAAAGCTATATAGAGAAATTTAATAAAAACTGCTTTTATGTCCCAAACGGGGTTGATTTTAATAAATTTCAAAAAAAGTACGATAAGCCCGAATTTTTTTATGATATTAAAAGCCCTGTTGCCGTTTACGTGGGCGCTATCGAGAACTGGTTTGATTTTGATTTACTAGACTATGTCGCTAGCGAGCTAACCGATATGCATTTTTTAATAATCGGAACCGTAAAATTTAAACCCAAAAATTTTGAGCAAATAAAATCCAGAAAAAACATTACCTTTTACGGAAAGGTCGATAATGATGCGGTGGCTCCTTTTTTGAAATTTGCAGATGTCGGCATAATCCCGTTTAGGTTAGATATGGATTTGGTTCACTCTATAAGTCCGTTAAAGTTATACGAATACTCGGCGGCCGGACTTTATACGGTAGCGACTAAATGGCGAGAGCTAGAGCAGCTAAATAGCCCTGCTTTGTTAGCTGATTCAAAAGAGGATTTTGCGGCGTGCGTAAAAAAAGCCGTAGCCTTAAAGCAAATAGGTGGGAGCGAAATCGTAAAATTTGCAAAGGATAACGATTGGGAAGAAAAAATACGACTTATTATTTAAGATTTGATATAATTTTATTTGAAATATCATTAATTTTAAACTATCAGGTAAAACTAGGATGGCTATGCGTAAAAAGATAGCAATCGACTTTCGCATGCACAAAGCATCCGGAATAGGTACGTATATAAAGGGTTTACTACCGTTTTTAACAGAGAAATTCGAGGTTATTTTACTAGGTACGGAGGCTGAGATAAGGGAGTACGCATGGAGTAAAAACGTTAAAATTTTAGAGTGCGGGCGGGAAATTTACTCTTTGGACGAGCAGATTTGTTTGTCGGTAAAGATTCCTAAATGCGATATTTTTTGGTCTCCTCACTACAATATCCCTATCTTGCCCATAAGGGCTAAATTTAGAGCGGTTACCATTCATGATGCGTTTCATTTGGCTTTTTACGATACCTTAAATTTTATGCAAAAGATGTATGCCAAGATGATTTTTAATCAAGCTTTAAGCAGAAGTGACGTCGTCTTTAGCGTTTCGGAGTTTTCAAGAAGAGAGATATTAAAATATACGAAAACGGATAAAAATATTTTTGTCGTACCAAACGCCATAGACGAGGGACGTTTTAATAACCGCTACGATAGCGCCGTTTTGGAGGCGGCTACAAGAGAATATAAACTTCCGGAAAATTTTATTTTATTCGTAGGAAACGTAAAACC
>CAUSIL010000017.1:0-16806 GCA_963531395.1 uncultured Campylobacter sp. | reverse complement strand
GCTTATAAATTTAACGTGAACGGCGGGGTGGGCGTGGCGATTGATGAGAGCTTTTAGACGCGCAAAGTCCTTAAAATGATCACCGCACTCTACGCAGGCTACTTGGTTGTTTGCATGCACGCCCTTATCGGTGCGCGAGCTAGAGATTATTTTGCTAAAAATACCCACATGCGCTAGAGCCGCACCCAGAGCGTCCTCGACGCCGTTTTCGTGCGGCTGGGTCTGCGAGCCCTGAAATTTAGACCCGTCGTAGCTAAAAACAAGCTTAAGGCGCACTTAGTATCTTTTTAAAATTTTAGCCCTAAAGCTAAAAATCGAAGCGATAAAAAATAGTAAAAATATCGCCGCTATCGCGATAAAAACGCGCGAGCTAAAGAGCATAATGAGCGTAAAATACCCAAATAGCACGCCAAATATCCCAAAATACACAAAGCCCTTTTCGTAACGGTAGGTCACGATACCAAGGCTCAAAGCAAAAAGCGTCGTCGCTAGCGGGAAAAGCGCGATGAGAACGTAGGTAGCAAAGTCTTTAGCGCGCTTTTTATCCTCGCTCATCATTTGCCAATACTGCCAAAACGACTTCGTTTGAGCGACGCTGTCCTCTTGGACGGTGCGGATTTTCATCGTGCCAAAGTCCGTTTTATGCCACGAGGTATCGCCGATATCGTAAATTTTACCCTCGGCTAGCGTAAGCTCGAGCGTGGCATTGCTATTAGTTAGGCGAGCGTTTTTGGCTAGAACGAACCTATGCGCGCCATCTTTTGGCGAATAAAGCGTCACGCCCTCGTAAAGAGTGCCGTTTTCGTCGCTCTTTTCGTTTTGGATGAAGACCATCCAGTCGGAGAATTTTTGTCCGAATTCGGTCGTTTTTAAATTTAGCTTGGCGACGGTTTTTTTGTATGAGACGAAATTTGCGTTTAGCTCCGCAGCCGTAGGAATCAGCACTATTGCGGTAACGATGAGAAAGATTGAGACTGCGCCGCTAACGATGAGGAAAAATTTAGCGATCCTAACGGGCGAGTATCCGAGCGTAAAAAGCACGATACTCTCGTTTTCGCGAGAAAGCCTGAAAAAAACAAGCGCAAGAGATGCAAAAAACGCGATCGGCACGGTAAAAAGCAGCACTCTAGGCAACATGAACATATAAAGTTTAAAAAGCTCTATAAAGGTAATCTCGATGTAGGAGGTGATGCGCGCGATCTGGATAAAAAACACGATCGACATGATGAGAAAAAGCGTCGCAAATAGCGATGCAAACGTGCCTAGAAAGTTTGATAAGAGATAGCGCGCCGTCCTATCCATAAATGAGCCTCATTAGTAAAAAAAACTGATCCTTAAATGCATAAACGATAAGCGTAGCAAGGCTTAGAAACGGCACGAAAGGCAGCTCATATCCGCGCTTTTGCACGATAACGTATGCAGGTAGCGTCAGTAGCGCCGAGACGTAGATCGCCATGAGGCCGAGCTTGATACCTAAAATAGCACCCATAACGCCTGCGATAAAAATATCTGCAGAGCCCATGGCTTCGCGCTTGAGAGCTAGGCTAACGAGCGCGCGAAGTAGCCAAAAAGCAAACATAAAAATCGCAGCGTTTATAAACGAATCAAAGGCTTGTAAAAGCCCCTCCGAGTCAAAGGATGCGGGGATATTAAAACCGTAAAGTAGCGAAAATGCGACGCTAGCAAAAAGCAGCGGATCGGGAACGGCTTTGTAGCGAAAATCAATGAGGCTAAGCGCTAGCAGCAAGATAAAGCAGATACCAAGCATCGCCGCCTTAAAAATCGCGGCGTAAAAGCCGTCCGCAAACATCTCTATCCCGCTCGTTTCATAAAAATACGCAAGCACGCAAAGCAGGGCGCTAGTAAGCTCAATGAGCGGATACTGAAAGCTGATTTTTTCGCCGCAAAACGCGCATTTGCCGCGCAAAAACAGCCACGCAAAAATCGGTATGTTGTGATACGGCTTTAGCGGCGTTTTACAGCTTTGGCAGTGCGAGGCGGGGAAATTTATACTCTCGCCGCGCGGCATTCGGTAGATCAGGACGTTGCTAAAGCTGCCGACTGCGGCGCCTAAAATAAAAAATAAAACGGCAAAAATCATAACTCTCCTAATTTAATTTATAATGCACTTGGCTGCTTGCGGTTATTTTGAGCTAGCGGCGACGTTTTTAAGCAATGTTCGCGCAAATTTGCCGCGCGATTTGAGTCAAAATTTGACTTGTCATTCACGCCACAAAAAGCATAAAACACAAAATTTAAAGGCGATTTTAGCGAAATATTGCCTTGAATGATTTTAAATTTAAAGATTTCGGTTTAAAATTTATGGAAAATAGCGTTGCGGCAAGGCTTTTATTTGTCAAATTTAAAGGCACTTTCTCGGCGAGCGGGTAAAATAAAAGACGTAAATTTAAAAGAGGGCGGCAGCTAAAAGCTCAATTAAAGTCCGCCAAACCTTCTGTCTTTTTTCTTAAACTTAGCCGTTATCAAGGCTAGCTCCTCGCGCGCAAAATCGGGCCAAAGCGTGGGCGTAAATGCAAACTCGGCGTAGCTAGCCTGCCAAAGCATAAAATTTGATAGTCGTTGCTCACCGCCGGTGCGCACGAGAAGATCGATGGGCGCGGGCTCATCAAGGCAGCATTGCAGGCTATCTTCGCTTAAATTTAGAGCTAGGTTTTGGGCGTCAGACCCTCCGCCGTTTTTCTCGCAAAATCTCCTAAAAGCTCTTAAAATTTCATCTTTTGCACCGTAATTTAGCGCCAAATTTAGCTTTAACCTAGAATTTTGCGCGGTCGCGTTTTTGATACTGTTTATCTCGTTTTTTAGCTTGTCGCTTAGCGGACTTTCGTCGCCGATAACGTTAAATTTGATGCCGTTTTTGATAAAACTCTCGCGTTTTGAGAGCAAAAATTTATGCAAAAGCTCCATCAAAAACGCCACTTCGCTCTTTGGGCGCTTCCAATTTTCGGTGCTAAACGTATAAAGGCTCAGCACCGCCACGCCCTCGTCGATACAAAACTCGCACATCTGCTCCACGACGTTCGCGCCCGTTTCGTGCCCTTTGGTGCGTAGTAAACCGCGGCTTTTGGCCCATCTGCCGTTGCCGTCCATTATGATCGCGAGGTGATTTAGCTCGTTCATTTTAGCCCTTAAAATCAATTATTTTGCCGCTGGGATCAAAAAAAGCGGCGATGTTTTGCGTCGTTTGCGTTTCGCAGTCAAACTCGCCCCGCAAGAGCCTAGCGACCTTGTCAAACGGCGTTTGGGCGCTGATTATCCTGGCGCCTTTTAGCGTAAAAATAATCGGAGCGAAATTTGAAAAAACGAGGTAAATTTTGCTTGCGTCCGCGCCCTCGAATTTCATCTGAAAAACGCCTTTTACGCCGTTATAAACAAACGAAATATTAACGATATTTTTTTGTAGCGCAAGCAGCATTTGCGCTAGATTTTCAAACGTTTCTCGCGAGGTTGCCGCGCTAAGATTGTTAAATATATATTCATAAAACCAGTTTAGATCGGGTTCGCTTATCAGCCGCTCTATCAGCGTGAGTCCCTCAGGCGCGGCGTAGGATAAGCTTGGCTTTTTAAAGAGATTTCTTATCACGATATTTTCGGTGCCGCTTGCGATCTCGCCCCAGTATTCGCCGTCCACGTCGAGACTTTTCATGCTTTTGGTGCTCAGGATTTTGTTGCCCATTTTGAGATTGTAGCGATTATATCCCGTCTTTTGCGCGACTTTGATGCTGATTGGCAGGCTCGCGTTTAGAGCCGTACCCGCGCCGCCGCTTGCTATTTTTTGCACTCGTGAGACAGGATTTATCATAGCGTGCTTGCTAAATTTACGATTTGCCGCGCCGCATCCTCTTTGGACGTTAGCGCGATATTTTGCGCGCCGCTATGCGTGATAAAGGTTATTTGCGTGCTATCCGAGCCGAAATTTACCTCGCCGCCAAGCACGTTTAGGCAAACGGCGTCTAGGCTCTTTTTTTCAAGCATATTTTTTGCGTTTTGCATAGCGTTTGCAGCGTCCGTTTCCATTTTAAAGCCGATTTTTTTGACGTTTTTAAAATCCGCTAAAGAGCCTAAAATATCGTAGTTTTGCGCTAGCTCTAGCGTCCAAATTTCGCCTAAGTTTTGCTTTTTTAGCTTGCCTTCAAATTTGGTTTTTGGAGCGTAGTCGCTAACCGCAGCCGCCATCGCGAGCAAATTTGCGTCCGTCAAATTTGCGCGTAGCAGCTCTTTTAGCTGTGCCGAGCTTTGAAATTTTAGCGTTTTATAGGGCACGTTTACGGTCTCGAAGCTAGCTATGAGCGTCACGTCCGCGCCTGCGTAGTAAAAGGCGTCCGCCAGCGCTTTTGCCGTCTTGCCGCTAGATAAATTCGTCACGGCCCTTACGTCGTCGATCTTTTCGCTCGTGGCGCCGCCCGTGACGATCACCTTTTGTCCTTTAAATTTTGGCTCCGTTAGCATTCTTTTGGTTTCGTAGATGATCGTAGAAACGTCTGCCAGCGCGCCTTTGCCGACGTCGCCACAAGCTAAAATTTTTTCCACGGTATCGATAAAATTTACGCCTCGTTTACGTAAAATTTCGATATTTTCTCGCGTGGCGGGATTTTCAAGCATTTTGTTATTTGCGGCGGGCGCTATCAAAACGGGCGCGTCCGAGGCTACGAGCGTCTGCAAAAAGACGTTATCGCAGATCCCGCTTGCGTATTTATTTATCGTATTTACGGAGGCTGGCGCGATGAGGATTAGATCGGTTTTGGCGTAGGCGATGTGATTTAGCCCGTCCTGCCAACTCTCCGTGCGCGAGGTTAAAATTTTATGCTCGCACAGCGCCTCAAAGCCCGCTTCCGAGCAAAATTTGAGCGCTCCTTCGCTAAGCATAACTCGCACGTCCGCACCCTCTTTTTTGAGCGAGGATAAAATTTCATAAGCCTTGTAAAACGCGATACTTCCGCAAACCGCGAGCAAAATTTTTTTATTTTTTAGCATTTTTGTCGCCATTTTTCGCGTCGTTAAAGAATTTATAGAAAAAGCCTTCTTTATTTACCTGTTTTGTGCGGCTGATGGCTAGCGCGCCGCTTGGTACGTCGCTAGTTACGGTACTTCCCGCGGCGATTAGCACGTCGTCGCCGACTCTTACGGGAGCTATGAGCTGCGTGTCCGAGCCGATGAAGACGTTTTTGCCGATGATCGTTTTGTGCTTAGCTTTGCCGTCGTAGTTGCACGTGATGGTGCCGCAGCCGACGTTTGTGCCGCTGCCTATCTCGCAGTCGCCCAGATAGCTTAGGTGGCCTGCCTTGACGCCGTTTAGCCTGGCTGCTTTTAGCTCGACGAAATTTCCGATGTGGGTGTTTTTGATCTCGCATTTTGGACGCAGGTGCGCTAGAGGGCCGACGTCAGAGTCCTCGATGGCGGAGCTTTCTACGACTGAGCCGCTTTTTATGACGGAGTTTTTGATGAGGCACTCTCCGATGATGCTTACGTTTTCTTCGATGACGCATTCGCCTTCAAATTTTGCGCGGCTGTCGATATAGACGCTATTTGGTAGACGCATTAGCACGCCCGCTTTCATCCAGTTTTTCTTGATTTCATCCTGCATCAAATTTTGGGCGATGCTTAGCTGAAATTTATCGTTTATGCCCATGAAATTTTGCTCTTCGACGCTGACGGCCCAGCACCTTAAGCCGCGCTCGTTTGCGATTTTTATCGCGTCGGTTAGGTAAAATTCCTTTTGCGAGTTTTCATTGCCGATGAGGGGCAAAATCTCGCGCAAAACTTCGCTTTTAAAGCAGTAGCAGCCGGCGTTTGCGCTTTTTATCATTTTTTGCGTCTCGGTCGCGTCTTTTTGCTCGACGATGGCTTCTACTTTGCCGTTATTTATAATGACGCGGCCGTATCCGTAAGGGTCTGCGGCCTCAAAAACGCTTAGCGCGACGTCTGAGTTGCCCGCGCTTAGGCGGATTAGGTCGTTGGTTTTTATAAGCGGCATATCCCCGCACAAAATCAGCGTTTTTTCGCTATTTAGCGGGATGTTTTTTAGCGCGCCCGCAGTGCCCGGGAACTCTTTTAAATTTTGTTCGTAAATTTTAGTTTGGGGGAAAATTTCTTTGATTTTAGCTCCCACTAGCTCTTTTTGATAGCTCAAAACCACGCTCACGTCGCTACTGATCTCATAAACCTTGCGCAAAATATGGATAATCATCGGCTCTCCGCAAAGCTCGAAAAGCACCTTTGGTTTGGTTGATTTCATCCTCGTGCCAAGCCCCGCGGCAAGCACCACTACGCCGATATCGCTCATCTTTTTTCCTTGTTTAAATTTGAGCGATTTTATCTCAAATTTGCTAAATGCGGGATTAAGGTTTTTGCTCTTAACAAAATCTTAAGGATTAAACAATATAATCACGACCTTTTAGCATAATCAAAATCAAATTTACGATAAAGGATACAGTTTGCTTTCATTTTTTAAAAAAATGCTCAGGAAAAATAAATTTTTGTTTAATCTCCACCTGATTTTATCAATTATTTTTGCTATTCCCTTACTTCTTATCGGCGTTACGGGCGCGATTTTATCGTATCAAAACGAGCTTGAGGAGCTTATAAATTTAAACTCCGTCAAGGTCGAAAAAACCGGCGAAATGCTAAGCGTGGAGAAGATTTTGCAAAGCTTTAGCGAGCAAACGGGCGTCAAACAGCCCGCAAGGCTGGTGCTACAAAAAAACGAAGGCGAGGCCGTAAAAATTTACGCTAGCAAAAGCGAAGCGTATTTGGTTAATCCATATACCGCGCAAATAATCGGAAAGGACTACGGCACCGCTTTCGTGCGCACGGTTATGTCGCTGCACCGAAATTTAGGCCTTGCGCTAAGCGGCGACAAAACCGCGGGCGAGGTCGGCAAGCAGATCGTAGGCGCAAGCACGGTTGCTATGATAATCCTCGTGATAAGCGGCGTTTGGCTACATTTCCCGCGCCTTAAGCAAAAATTTTCCGCAGCCGTCACGCCGAATTTTAAACTCAAAAAATACGCCCTTTTTCACAACTTACACACGAGCCTAGGCGCCTTAAGCGCGGTAATCTATCTAGTTATCTGTTTAACGGGTCTAACGTGGTCGTACCGCTGGTATAGCGATATGGAAATGAAACTTTTCGTCAGTTCGCAAAATATGCCCCAAAGCGAGTCCAAGCCGGGTCCCGTAAAAGACGAGGCTAAAAAGAGCGCCGAGTATAAATTTAGCGACGCGCAGAGAGCTTACGAGATATTTAAATCAAGCGGCATAGAGTATAAGGAATTTAGCCTGATGCTTGCGGCCGGAGATAAGATAAACGTCAGATACTACGAGCCCGATGCGCCTAGTACGGCTTTTCCTAAAATGACGTCCGTAGACGTAAAAGAGGGCAAGATGGTGGAGCAAAAGCAAACGAGCGGCATAACGGCGGGTATGGTAAAAAGCGCGAACTACCAGCTGCATACGGGATATTTTTTCGGGATTGCAGGTAAAATTTTGTGGTCGGCGGTTTCGCTTTTGATGGTGCTTTTTATATTTAGCGGATTTTATATGACGGCAAAAAGGGCGTTTAAGCCAAAAAGAGCTTAGCTAAGCTTAGCCTAGCTTTGCGCCTCGATGCTTAAAATATTGCCTTAAATTAGATCAAATTTAACTCTAGTAAAGGCGGTAGATTTGCCGCCTTAAATTCTACTTTCTTTAAAAAATTTAAATCCGCGGTATCAGCCGAATTTACTTCTAAAATCGCGCCTAAACGTTAGGATAAATTTTATCCCCCAAAGCGCGCAAAAATCGAAATTTAAACCAAAATGCGGTTTTTGAAAAAAATTATACCGGTTTGGAACGTATTTTGCAAATAGCTAGCCTGAGTTTAACTGTTTTTTCAACTAAAAAAAACTAAAATACAAACCAAATTTTATAGGTGGAAAGTTCAAGATGGATTTAGGTAGCGTCGTCGGTTGGATAGTTGTTATGGTGCTTTTGCTCGGTTCGATGCAAATGGGTGTCGGAATCGGAGCTTATATCGATATTCCCTCGGTTTTGATCGTTTTTGGCGGTACGATTTGCGCTTTGATGATCGGCTTTAAGATGGAGCAGATAAAAAAGCTAGGCACGTTTTACGGCATTGCCGCAAAACCTAAAACCTATAATCTGCCCGAAATCGTAAAAAAGATGGTTGAGTACTCTACAAAAGCTCGCCGCGACGGTATTTTGGCACTTGAGAGCGACGCAAATAACGAAACCGATCCGTTTCTAAAAAAAGGCTTATCTATGGCGGTTGACGGCAACGAACCAGATGCCATCAGATCGCTGCTTGAGATAGATATGGAGCAGGCTAGCTCGAGGCACGGCGATAATATCAAAATTTTCGAACAAATCGCGGGTTTTGCGGGCTCGATGGGCATGATCGGTACGCTCATCGGCCTGGTTGCGATGCTTATGAACATGTCCGATCCTTCGGCTATCGGTCCGTCGATGGCGGTCGCTCTTATCACGACGCTTTACGGAGCGATGATAGGAAACATCCTCGGCTCGCCGGTGGCAAACATCCTAAGTATCCGCGACAAGGACGAAGGCACGGCAAAGGTGCTGATGCTAGAGGGCATAATGGCTATCCAAGCAGGCGATAATCCTAGGACGCTTGAAATGAAGCTGCTATCGTTTCTGCCGCCTAAAGACCGCGTTAGTCAGTTTGATAAGTAGAAAAAATGGCTAAAAAGTTAATCGATCCAAGCGACTGCCCCAAATGCTTGCCCGAGTGGCTTGCGGCGTTTGGCGACTTGATGTCGCTTTTGCTTTGCTTTTTCGTACTGCTTCTTTCGATGAGTACGATGGACGCAAAGAAGCTAGAGGCCGCGATCGGCTCGCTAAACGGAGCGCTAGGCGTGCTTGAGGGCGGAGCAAAGCCAGATGTGAGCGCCGAGCAAAACCAAGACGACCATGCCACCTCAAATAAAGAACGCACGGGCGTGAAGTCGAATTTCGAGCAGACGCTGCGCTCTATCAACGAGCTTTTGCACGCTAGCGGCTCGCCTGAAATCACGTTTGAGGAGAGCGAGAGCGGATTTGTGATTAGATTACCCGCAAATTTACTTTTTGCAAAAGATAGCGCCAAGCTACAAAACGACGATGCGCTGCTGTTTTTAAAACGTATCGCGATGGTAATAGCCAAGCTACCCCCGGACGTCGTAGCAAACGTGATCGGCCACACCGATAGCGAGCAGCCCGCGTCTAGCGAGTTTAAAGACAACTGGCAGCTATCGTCGGCTAGGGCTATTAGCGTAGTTGGCGAGCTCATCAAAGACGGCGTTGATCCTAAAAAGCTAACCGCATCCGCAAAGGCCGAATTTGAGCCGTTTGCGACGAATTTTACCGAACAGGGCAGGGAGAAAAACCGCAGGGTCGAGATACACTTCGTTTCGTTAAATTTAGACGACAAAGCCAAAACGCAAAAAAGCATACTGGACGCGCAGGAGTAAATTTGAAAAAACTGACGTTTTTGCTGTTTTTTATCTTTGCGGCGGTCGCGATCGGCGAGGATAACGTCACGATCCCGACCGTAAATCTCAGCCTAAGCGCGCCTACTACGCCCACTCAGCTAGTTAGCTCGCTAAACGTCCTACTCGTTCTAACCGTCCTCACGCTCGCTCCTTCGCTCATTTTTATGATGACTAGCTTTTTGCGGCTCATTATCGTTTTTTCGTTCTTGCGACAGGCGATGGGTACGCAGCAGATGCCGCCTTCTACGGTGCTTATAAGCCTTGCGATGGTGCTTACGTTTTTTATCATGGAGCCTGTGGGCAAGAAAGCCTACGAAGCCGGCGTGCAGCCCTATCTAAGCGAACAAATCAGCTATCAAGAGGCTTTTGAGCGCGGCGTGAAGCCGTTTCGCGAGTTTATGATAAAAAATACGCGAGAGAAGGACCTAGCGCTGTTTTTACGTATCAGAAATATGCCAAACCCGCAAAGCTTCGACGATATTCCGCTCACGGTCGTGATGAGCGCGTTTATGATAAGCGAGCTAAAAACATCTTTTGAGATAGCATTTCTGCTCTATCTGCCATTTTTAGTTATCGACATGGTCGTAAGCTCCGTTTTGATGGCTATGGGTATGATGATGCTACCTCCGACGATGATTTCACTGCCGTTTAAGCTGCTTATTTTCGTACTCGTCGACGGGTGGAATTTGCTCGTCATGAACCTCGTTAAAAGCTTTCATTAGGTTTTTTATCGCTATAATCTTAAAAATGCTCCGCGCGCCGCTTAAATTTTCATTTTATTTTATCTACGGCGCCATGCCCGAGACGGCGCAAATCCGCTCAAATTTAGCCCGCGTCGCTCAGAGCTAAGAGGGAAGGGTTTAGATGAAAAAAATTTATATATTTTTGAGTTTTTGCGTTTTTTTAGTCGGTTTGGAGGTTAAATCTGAAGGGAATTTACCCGAGCTGATTTTGGCCGCGCAGAGCTCAAATTTAGCTCAAATTTCAAATTACGAACCGCAAAAAGCGCAGCTACAAAAAGATGCCGTAAAGAGTGCATATATGCCAAGCCTTACGGTTGAGGGCGGATACAGCTTTTTAAGCGGCGATATAAACGTCTTGCGTCCGCAAAGAGCCGCTACGGCAAGGGCGATTTTGGAGCTTGCCGTTTATGACGGCGGCAAGCGCGAGGCTCTGCTAAGCTCGCTTTCGCATCTTAGCGCGGCTGAAATTTTAAAAAACGAGGATTATCAAAACCTGCTTGCGTTTAACGCGACCAAGCTTTATTTTAGCTTTTTGTCGTTGGGCGAGCTTGCGACCGCAAAAGAGGGCGAGATAAACTATCTAAAAAACGCGCTAAATAGGCTGGAAAAATACTACCGCGCGGGGCTTAGCGACGAGAGCGAGTATGAAGCGATAAATGCTAGATACGCCATGGCGCTCGCCGAACGCCTCGAGATATCGCAAAATCAAAACGAGATAAAAAATCAAATTTACGCGCTAACGGGTAGGGATATCGAGCCCGTGGCAGGGTCTAGGATCGCGCTTGCTGATGAGGACTTCGCGCCGCAAAAAGGCGAAAAGCCTGAGCTTGAGGCGCTTAGGCTAAATTTCGCCGCGGCTTTGGAGGACGAAAAAATAACCGCATCCGAGACGAACCCGCAAATTTTCATAAAAAATACCTACACCTTTATGCGCACGCATTACGATAGAAACTTGCTGCCCGCACAATATAGAAGCGTGCTGGAGCCATATTTCGACGACTTTTTTAAGCCGAATTTAAACACCAACGAGCTGATTTTGGGCTTTAGCTGGAAGGCGTTTGATTTTGGCACAAACAAAAAGCAGCGCGAGATAAAGCGCATAAGCGCGCTGCAAGCGAAGTTAAATTTAGATCAAAAGCGCTTGCAAAACGAGCTAAATTTAGCAAATATCAAAAACGACCTAAAGACGCTCGAGCAAAAGATTGCCGCAGGCAAAAGCGCGCTAAACTCGGCGCAAACCTCGCTAAATGCCGTTAGCAAAAAGTACGAGGCGGGACTGCTTGGGTACGTAGAGTTTTTAAACGCGACCGCGCAGAGTTTTAGCGCAGGCAGCGCGCTGGAGCTAAGCAAGAGTAAATTTGAGATCAAAAAGGCGGAGTATCTATACGAGTGCGGCGGCAAAATCGCCGAAAATATCGAAAAAACGGAGCGCAAATGAATAAAATTTTACTTTTTTTACTGAGTGCGGCGGTTGCGCTTTACGCACAGGATAGTATCTACGCGAGCTTTGACGTCGCACCCGCAAAAGACGCGCAACTCGCGCTAAAAGCCGTCGGTATCGTAAAGAGCGTAAATGTAGAAATCGGCTCCGCGGTAAAGCGCGACGACGTGCTGCTCGAGCTTGAAAACGAGAGCGAAAAGCTAGCCGTAAAGCTCGCTCAAAACGACCTAGAGAGTGCGCAGACGGCAAAAGCTCACGCAAAAAGCGTGCTGGATAAATTTAAGCTCGTTCAAAGCGTGAGCTCGAAGCAGGCTTTTGAAAATGCGGAATTTGATTTCAAAAACGCAGCGCTAGCCGAAAACAGAGCGCATCTGGCGCTAAATTTGGCGCAAAAAAGACTTGAGGATACGAGGCTGCTAGCGCCTTTTAGCGGGACGATCTCGGGCAAGAGCATCGAGGTCGGCGAGGGCGTTGGCGGCGTAGCACAAAAGCTGATGTCGATTTTTTCCTATCCAGACGTGAAGCTCAAGCTTAGCTTTGATGAAAAATTTAAAGACCGCGTGAAAATCGGCAGCGAATTTATCTATAAGCTAGACGGCCAAAACGAGGAAAGACGCGGCAAAATCAGTCTCATCTACCCGACTATCGATACGAAAAACGGCAAAATTTACGCCGAAGTGCAGGCGCGAAATTTGACGCCGGGGCTTTTTGGCGAGGGATATATCGTTTCCGTCGCGCAGGACGGGGATGCAACGAGCGATGAAAATGCCGCCGAGCCTAAAAACAAGGACGAAAATTTGGCGGATACAAACAAAACGTCCGAGCTTAAATTTGAAGGCTTGAAAAGCGGCGGGCATGCCGTTAGCGGCGCGAAATTTGACGATGAAAAAACAAGCTTTGGCGCGGTTAGGTTTTTAAATTTGAGGGCGCAAACGAAAAGCGAGATAAATTTAAACTCAATTTCTGTGTGCTACGTTAAATTTGACTCAGTCGGGAAAAATACAAATTTGATGAGCGCGTCAAATTTATCGCATAAACAAGACGGCATAAATTTAAACGCCGAATTTGGCTCGGCGCAAATTTTACTAGCCGCTAAACGCCAAGCGCTTTATGCGGGGCGGGGAGACCGGGCAAATTTGACGCAAAAGCCAGTTTTAGCGAAGGCGCGAAATGTATAAACTAGCCATAAATCGCCCGATTACGACGCTGATGTTTTTCGTCGCGCTCGTATTTTTTGGCGCGATGTCGCTTCTTAGGATGCCGGTAAATCTCTTCCCCGAGGTCGTCATCCCGCTGGTTAAGATCACGACCTACGCGCCGGGCGACATGAGCCTCATCGAGAGCAGGGTCACTAAAAAGATCGAGGACGAGGTCTCTACGATAGACGGTATCAAAAAGATCAGGTCATATACATTTAACAACCTCAGCATCGTTTTGGTCGAGTTTAATCTCAAGAAAAATATCGACGTCGCCGCAAACGACGTGCGCGACAAGGTCGCAAAGGCGAAGCTCGACGCCCAGCCCGAGATAGAGAAAATTAGCAGCGATAGCGGCAAGGTGGCGAGCTTCTTCGTTAGCCGCAAGGACGAAAATTTAACCGCTCTCATGCAGGCGGTCAAAGACGAGGCAAAGCCGTTTTTGCAGCGCGTAAAAGGCGTGGGCAAGGTCGATGATAAGGGCTTTTTGGAGCCCGAGATTAAAATTTATCTTGATCCGTTTAAACTCGATAAATATGCCCTGACCGCAGCTTCGGTCATAAATATAATCAAATCGCAAAATTTAAAAGCGCCGCTTGGCAAGCTGGAAAACAGCGAATTCGAGATATTTTTAAAGAGCGAATTTGACGCTAAAAGCGTGCGCGAGCTAGAGGAGATACGCCTACAAAAGGACGTGTTTTTAAAAGACGTTGCGCGTGTGGAGCTATCTCATCACGACACCGACGCCGTAGCGATGTATAACGGCAAGCGCGGAGTGTTGCTTGACGCTATAAAAGTAAGCGGCGCAAACACGATCGAGACGGTAAACGCGCTCAAGGCAAAAACGGGCGAACTAGCGGCGAGACTGGGCGAGAACTACGAAGTAGAGCGGGTTTATGAAAAGAGCGAAAGTATCCTAAAGCACATAAATCAGGTCAAATTCGATATGATGCTGGGCGTCGCGCTCACCGTCGTCATCGTCTTTTTCTTTTTGCGAAGCTTTAGCGCGACTATCATCGCCGCGCTTGCGATACCTGCTAGTATCGTGGGGACGTTTTTTATCATCGACGTTTTAGGCTTTGATCTAAACCGCCTCACGCTACTGGCTCTCACGCTTGGTATCGGTATATTTATCGACGATGCGATCGTGGTCGTAGAAAATATCTCCAAAAAGATGCAAGAGGGCGAGAGCAATCCGCTAAAAGCGAGCTTTGAGGGCGTGCGCGAGATCGCCTTTAGCGTGCTTAGCATTAGCGCGGTGCTGCTTTGCGTGTTTGTGCCGATCGCCTTTATGGAGGGCATCGTCGGGCAGTATTTTAACTCCTTCGGTATGAGCGTGAGCGGCGGTATCGTGGTGTCGTTTTTGGTTTGCATTATGCTGATACCTAGCCTGGCGGCGAGATTTTTGAGCGAGGGTGAGAGTAAATTTTACCGCGTGACAGAGCCTATATTTGAGGCGCTGGAGAGCGGTTACGAGCGGCTTTTGAAGCTTATTTTGAGGTTTAAAACAGCGTTTGTTATCCTCACCTTCGGCGTGCTAGCTCTTTGTATGAGCCTAGCGGGCAAGGTCGGTATGGACTTTTTGCCCGTCGAGGACGAGGGGCAGTTTGAGATATTTTTAAAGGCAAACCCCGGCATCTCGGTCGAGGCTATGAGCGCTAGAGCGGGCGAAGTCGTGCGAGTCGTAAATAACGATCCGCGCGTCGAGTACTCCTATATGATTGCGGGCTACACGGACTCAAAGGATGCGTACAAGGCTAAAATTTACGTCCGCCTAAAAGGCTTTGAGTCGCGAAAAGAGCGCCAAACGCAGATAATGGATGAGTATAGAAAGAAGCTTAAATTTGAAGGTCTCAGCGTCAAAGTCCTGCAGATACCGTACGTCGATACGGGTAGCGACAGCGAGCCGGTGCAGCTAACGATCACGGGCGATAGTTTAGAAAAGCTGGATGAAATCCTGCCAAAAGCCGTCGCCATGGTGCGCGCGATAGAGGGCACGACGGATGTGGGCAGCGATAACGAGGATAAGATAAACGAGCTGCAAATCAGCGTAAATAAAGACAAAGCCAAACGCCTAAACATCGATCCTAGCGCGGTCGCGCAGGTGATATACGCGTCGTTTGGGCAAAATAGGCTGGGTAGCTTCGATAGCGGCGACGCGCAGTACGATATGATACTGAGGTTTGACGACGAGTACCGCAAGGACGCGCAGGCGCTGCAAAAACTAAAGATCAAAAACACGCAGGGCGAGAGTATAAGCCTAAGCGCGGTGGCAGAGTTTAGGACGAGCAAGACCTTTTCCGTGATAAACCGCTTTAACAAACAGCGCCAGATCAGGATCGTCGCAAACGTCGATAACGTACCGCTGGGCGCCGTGCAAAAGGGCATCGACGAAAATATCGGTAAAATTTTGCCCGCAGGCTTTGATTACGTGATGACGGGCTTTATCGAGATGATGAACGATACGAACGCGGCCTTCGTCTTTACGATCAGCCTTAGCGTCGTGCTCATCTATATGATCCTGGCCGCGCTTTACGAGAGCTTCGTGCTGCCTATCATCATTATGATCTCGATGCCGCTGGCGTTTGGCGGTGTAGCGGTCGGGCTGTATCTTAGCGGCAACTCCTTTAGCTTGTTCGTCATGGTCGGCGCGATCTTGCTTTTTGGTATGGTGGGTAAAAACGCGATTTTGGTCGTGGATTTTGCTAACCGATACGCAAATGAGGGCGCACCGCTAAACGAAGCTATCGTTCGCGCGGGAGTTAAAAGACTGCGAGCGATACTAATGACAACTTTTGCGATGATATTTGCTATGCTGCCGCTAGCTCTTAGCAGAGGTGCCGGATACGAGGGCAACTCCCCGATGGCGATCTCGATCATTTCGGGGCTTATTAGCTCGACGCTGCTAACGCTGCTAGTAGTGCCCGCGCTCTTTGGCGCGGCGTATAAGATAGATAAATTCGTGAGTAAAATTTATAAAAGAGAGGAAATTTAGGGCTTAAATTTAAGCTTGCTTTAGGCGAGACCTGCATCAAATTTGCGCTCGACGTTTGCTCTACCGTTGGGCGCTGGTTTTGTTTAAACTAAAAAGCTGATTTTGCTTTGAGACCACATTAAATTGATTTCCGTAATTTAACGTAACAAATTTGTCGTTTTGTATTCGTCTGCCTCTACTAAACCCTGTTTTTAAATATTTAGCGCAAAATATATATTCCTTATTTATTTGATAATGGTTTTAGAAATTATTAATTATTAAAATGCTAAAATCCGCGCCGGTTTAAAGAAATTTTAAAAGGGCAAATTTTAAACGTGAATATATTTAGCAAAAAGATTATGTATAAGATTCACACTTACGCTTCGCTGATATTTTGCATTCCTTTAGTCGTCGCGTGCTTTACGGGCTCTGTTTTGGTTTATAAAGATGAGATAAATAATTTATTAATGCCGGGCGTCATATACGTTGCAAAAAATAGCGATAAAACCGAGCAGAAAAGTAGATTAAAATTTGACGAGCTAAGAGAAAAAATAGAAAAAGAGTATCCAAGGCACGAGATCGTAGGTTGGAATATCGACGTAGATCCCCAAAAAACGGACAAAATTTGGCTACTAGAGCACGGCGCGGGCGAAAAAGAGTGGGCGTGCGTGTATCTGGACGCTTTTAGCGGAGAGATAAAAAGCGGCCTCGTGCCGCATGATAGCGGATTTATCGGGGTTATCACCGAGCTTCACGAAAATTTACTCCTTGAAAAAAGCGGTCAAATTTTGCTCGGTCTGACGGCGATTTTTGCCTTTATTATTTCGATTAGCGGCTTTATCGTTTACCGAAATTTTTGGGCGAATTTACTGCGCCTTCGGTTTGCGCGAATGGCGGTTTTTATGAGCGATTCGCACAAATTTATCGGCGTTTTTTCGACGCCCGTT
>CAUSIL010000016.1:0-17060 GCA_963531395.1 uncultured Campylobacter sp. | reverse complement strand
GTTTATGCTATCGAAGTCAATGCGACAAACGAGCAAACCGCAAAGGCTGCAGTTCAAACGTTAGCCACAAAAACGGCGATCATAACGTTTCAAAAAGTCAAAAGAGTAGATAAGGTCATTCGCCCGCTTAGCATGTTTCTGATCGCTCTTTACGCCAAAGTCATGAGCGAGACGGAATACGGCTTCTCGCAAACTTATTCAAATAGGGTAATTCCGGGCATTACCGCGATCGTGGATAACGTAGAGTTTATCCAGGGCGTGGACTGCGAAGCTGATAGGCTAAGAAGCGACGGCATCACGATAGCTTACGTGGATGACGGTATCAGGGCGTGGGGTGGCGAAACGCGCGACGAGGATTTTACAAGCATGCACACTTATGTTATATTTTACACGGCGATCGAGACGATATTTGAAGCGCAAAAGCGCGCGATCGATAAGAGGATGCGCGACGTGCTCAAAAACGTAGTCGATAGCCTCGAGGCATTTTATCGCCGTTTGGTGGCAAACAACGTCGCTGTGGGCTTTGAAGTGACCGTGCCGGCTGAGCTGAATACCAACGAAACGATCAGTGAGGGCAAAATTTACATCAAACACAGAGTGCAGGAGATGCCGCTAATCAAAAATATCACGAATAGAATTTACCGGGTCACGGACTATTCGCAAGTTTTAATCGAGGAGTTATAAAATGAAAGCGCAAGCAATAACGGGCGGAAATTTCTTTATTGACGGGATCGGGCTTTTTGGCGAGCTTGTAGATTTTGAGCCGCCTAAATTTGAACACGAGACGATAGAGGCCGCATCGGAGATCGGCAAATACGAGCTGGTTTTACCGACCCTCAAACCTCTATCGGCAAAATTTACCGTTAATAACGTCAGCGAGACTTATTTCGGACTTTTAAACACAAAGACCAAGCAAAAAGTCTACATCAAAGCCAATCACAGCGGAAGCGAGGGCAAACACGTGGCTATCGTGGCGACGTTTGAGGGCAACGTCAAAGTGCTCGAAGCGCCTAAATTTGAGATGAACAAAGAGGCTAATATGAGCATTGAGATGAGCTGCTTAGTCGTAAAATACGAGGTCGAAAAAAAGACCACGCTATCATACGACGTAGAAAATAAAATTTATGCCGTAAACGGCGAGGATCTTTATGAGACCATCAGGAAAAACATATCTTAAGGAGTAAAAATGGCACTTAAAAAAATAGAAATACCAAGAACTGAATTTGTCTTTAGCGACGGTCAAACGGTGGAGCTCAAAGCCCCGACGCTAGCGCTCATCCAAAGCGTCCAAAACAAGACAAAAGACGAGATCGAGCAGGCAAAGTTGATGCTAATCGAAATGAGCGATGGAGAGATGGATAAAGAGTTTTTAAACTCCTTGCCGATGAACGAATGGAGCGAGCTATCAAAAAGAGTTAGCGCGTTTATGGGCATCAACGTAAAAAACTAACCGAGGGGATTGCCCTAATAGGGCACTCCCTGCACTTTACCCTAAAAGACATCATGAGCCTCGAGTTTAACGAGTTCGTGGATTATTATGAGATAGCCTTGAAGCTTGCAAAAGAGTTTTAAGGCTCTAAAACTCTAGCTTCAAATTTTCTCTCTTTTCTGAAATATTTAAAATAAACATAAATGCAAAATAGCGGGATAGAAATATACCAAAAAGCTAAAACTAAGACATAAAAAACCGCAAACCCCATCAACCCTATACCTATCACTAGGGCAAGCAGCAAATCGTCCATCTTTAGCGCCTCCATTGTATAAATTTGCATTTCAATTTTAATAATATCAAGATAAAAAAAGGCTGAAATATGGCAAAATCAGCAGAGCGTTTTTCGCGTAGCGAAAAGATTTCTAAAGGAGCGTAGCGGGATGGCAAAAAATGCAACTCTAACATTCGGGATGGACTTAAGCGACTTTGATAAGGCGATGAAGTCGATCAATAAACAAGCCACTAGCCTAAGCGATCAGATAAATAAAGCTACTCAGGGCGCGATGCAAGCCTATAAAAACGGTCTAAGCGAGCTTAAAGCAAACCCGTTTCAAAGCGCGAAATTTCACACTGATATGGCGAAGCTAAAGGATGACATCAAAAAGGCTACGACGCACAAGCTAAATTTAGACATCGAAGACGCTAAGAAAAATCTCGAAGGGCTAAAAACCCAAGCTATCGCCGCCGTCGGTAGTATAATGGCGATCTCAAAACCCATAAGCGCAGCGATTGATTTTGAAAGCTCTATGGCCGACGTTAAAAAAGTAGTGGATTTTAGCGGCGCGGATGAGGTCAAGCAGTTTGCAGACGGTATTATGAAGATGAGCCGCGAGATCCCGCTAAGCGTCAATGAGCTCGCCCAAATCACGGCAAGCGGCGGACAGTTGGGCATCGCTAAAGAAAATTTGATGGACTTCACGACTACCGCGGCCAAGATGGGCGTCGCCTTTGATATGAGCGCCAAAGAGGCGGGCGATAATATGGCTACGATGATGAATATATTTGGCATGGACGTCAAACGAGTGGGCGAGCTAGGCGACACGATAAATCACATCTCAAACAACTCAGCAGCCACCGCAAACAAAATAGTAAATGCCCTAGGGCGTATCGCGGGTAATGCCAAGGATTTCGGGCTTAGCGCAGACGCCGCGAGCGGACTTGCGAGCAGCTTTATAGCCTTAGGCAAAGCTCCCGAAGTAGCCGCGACCGCGATCAACTCCATGCTAACGACGCTAAACAACGCTGACAACGCAAGCGACTCGGTTAAAGCCGCATTCGAGCAGATCGGTATCGACGGCAAAGAGCTAAAGCAAGCGATCATCAAAAACCCTCAAAAAGCCTTAACCGACTTTTTATATACGCTCTCAAAGATCCCAAAAGAGAGCAAAACGGGCGTTTTAACGGCGATATTCGGTAAAAACTTCGGCGATGATCTCTCGCTAGTAACGGGTGCGATCGAGAACTACGACAAGGCGATGAGGTTAAGCTCAGATAAGGCAAAAGCCGGATCGATGGATAGAGAGTTTAAGTCTCGAAGCGAAACGACGGCAAACAATATCCAGCTAATGAAAAGCGCCTTTAACGAGATTGCGATAAATGTCGGTAACGCGTTTTTGCCGGCTTTAAATTTAGTCCTAGACGGCATTAAAAATATCAGTTACGCCGTTTCGGGTTTTGCCGGCGCATTCCCGAATTTAATAAAATATTCATTCGGTGCGGTTATCGCAATAACCGCCGTTAGAACTGCACTCATCGCAAAGCAAGCCGTTTTAAGCATTACTACGCTGATGCTGGGCAATTACCGTAAAGTATTGCAGCTTTTGCCGTTTGATTGCTTGCAGCTGAGTGGCTCGCTAAAAGATTGCGGTATCGCGGCGAGGTTTAAAGCAATGTGGCTAAACGCAGCCGCGAGAGCATCTACTCTTTGGAGCGCTAGTACCGCGGCAGCTAGCTCAAAATCCGCTCTTTTCGTCGGAGCTCTCAAAAATATCGAGGTAGCTTTTAGAGCGCTTAGCGCGGCATTTTTGAGCAATCCTATCGGACTTGCTTTGACGGCGCTCGCGGCCGTCGCTTTTGCGGCTTACAAATATTGGGATGAGTTAAAAGCATTTTTTAGTGGATTTTTTGATGGCATCATGACCGGGCTAAAACCGCTAACGGATAGCTTTAGCAGAGCATGGGATGCCATAAAAACGGCTTTTGCTCCAATCGTTGATCTGTTTGGGGCACTATTTGGAGTAACCAAAGCTAGCGAGGGGGCGCTTGGAGAACTAAAGGATGCGGGCACTAGTTTCGGCCAGGTTTTCGGTGCGTCGCTAAGCGTGGCACTATATCCTTTTGAAGCCTTGGCAAATATCATAACAGCCGTCGGCCTAATAATCGACATCGTCAAAATCAAAGGCGCGCAGTGGATAGAGGCTTTTAGCGAGAAGCTTGATTGGTGGCGCGATCTTTTCGGCAATATAGGCGAGTGGATATTGCAGAAATTTAACTCCGTCGTGGATGGGATAAAAGGATTTTTTGCGGGCTTTTTTGATTGGCTAGCGGAGAAATTTGCCTTTGTAACTGATAGTATAAAGGCGGTTACGGACTTTGCGGGATCTGCAATGGATGGAACAAAAGAATTTTTAGGTATCGGCGACGGCAAAGAGGCTAACTGGTATAATCCTTTTAGCTGGTTTAACGACGAAGCGCCGCAAACGACGGCCGGATCTGTGGACCAGGTCACGCAAGACCGTCGCGAGATGAGGTCGCAAACGAGCCAAAATCAAATAACCGATAACAAAAAGATCGATATAAATTTATACGGATCGCAAGCTACTCCGCAAGCCGTTGCGCAGGCCGTGAGCGATAATGGATACGGATTTGGGGATTAGGCTAACCCCTCTGCGTTCCTTCCCTTAGTCTAGTAAAATGATAAGATAGTTTAAATAAAAAAGCATAAAATCCGTAGTTGCTCAAAGAAGCTATTTTATTTATCATTGCTTCGCTAAATTTACTATAATCTAGGTGCATCGTTCTATCCAGCAAAGCTACCGTATCGTCCGGCAAATAAAACATATTTGTTACTCGTTGCTTTTTTATCGCATCTATTTGACTGTTTATAGACTGCTCGTCTTTTCCGTTTTCCTTGAATGTTCTTTTTATTTTTTCAAGGCTGAGAATCACCACGAACGATACGCAAATAGGAAAATTGCGTTCATTTTCGCTACTGTTATCGCAAGAGTTGGATATTATCATTACTTTGGCGTTACGCCCGTCGTATATATTTTTACACTCCACTATATCGGACTGCAAGAGTTTGGGCTTATGCTCGTTAAATATATCTTCGGGCATTATCATTTTTTCCAAGTTGTCCGGAAAACCATCAAGCGAATTTTTTAAAGCATTTTTAGCATCATCGCTTAGATGCTGCGGCAGATATATTTGTATATCGCTTTGCGAAATCGCCATGTTACGCCAATAGATCCATTATGTTATCATTGATTATTTTTGCGAAATCGGCATCCAAATCATGGGAATTCTTTACGATATTTTCGGCGAAATTTAACATGCTCCTAAACAATCGGCTATCAATACTATTTACCTGATTAAAAGAGCTTATATCTGAAAGCTTACTCGTATTGTTTTGCAAAAATAGACTTTTTGGCATATTGGCCTCAGTGGCAGTTAATGCTGAGGCTATAAGCATCGCGGGGAATATCATTTTTATATTAGTATTCTGGATTGAATTTGGCATTTATATACTCCTCTTTGATGATTGAAAAAAACAGCTTTTTATTGCTCTCGTGCATTTTTTCCAGTATTTCTTTTATATTATTTACGTCTATATCTGAATCTGCAAAAATAGTCTTTATATCTATGGTCGAGCCGGCTGTGTTTTTATTGCCTACTATGGCCTGTGCCGATCCGTTTATACTTATGTTGTTTGTTATACCCTCGAAAGTCTCTGAAAAACTTAATTGCTTACTAGTGCATTCTACCGGGTAGTCTATTTTTATATTAATTTTTTTAAACATATCCTCGTCTTGGAAAAAATCTATATTTTGATACTCTAAATTTATAATCTTTTTTATAACTTTGGATTTGTCTATACACGCTATAAATTTTTCTATTTCAGACCTAAAATAATCTCTCCATCCGCCGTATTCTATTCCGTAGGCTTTATCGTATGCTATCGACACTATTTTGCCGCCTATTTGTATCGAGTATTGCTTGCTCTCGTCTAGTAGCGTATATACGGGCATGAATTTTAAGTTATCGTCATTCTCTCTTATCTCGGGCGGGATGTTTATTATCGGCATAGGAAAACTTTTAAAAGTTCCTAGGCTACTTTGAATATTTTGATACAAAATTCCAAAAATGGCCTCAGTCGGAATATCTGAATCAAATTTTATATTTATGGCCGATATTAACAATGGAGCCGGGTTGAGTTTCTTGGGAATATTCATAATCTTCTTCTTTTTATTGGTAATCGCATAATTATAGTATTTTTAATTGAATTAAAACTAAAAATACCGCTTCTAGAATATACTATACGATACTCTTTACCACTTTACCCACGATTTTGAAATGTTCCTGGGTTTCGTTTAGATCGATCTCGTAGCTTTGAAAATTCGGATTAACCGAAACGATTTTAAGCATGCCGCGCGGCGTGAGTTGCAGGATTTTTACCATGAGCTGATCGCTAAAATTTACCACGTAAAGCCCGTCTCCGGCAAATGCGCCGTCCTCGCGAAAAATAACCCAATCCCCGCTCCTTAACATCGGCGTCATGCTCTCGCCCTCTACCTCCATGCTGCCCAGGTTTTTGCCGGGCGGGACTTTAAAAAACGCCTTAGCAATCGGCATTAGCTCGCCCGTTTGGTAGCTCCTCACGCCCTCTAGCTCGTTACCGCCGCCCGCGCTTGCTTTAACGGAGGTCGTTTTGCGGATGAAGTAGAGATCGGCATCGTCCGAATTTTGATGACTACTGTTTTTTTTCATACTAATTTTTAATCAACATTTTGTGGGTTTTTTTCTATCTTTTCTCCAAGCCGCTATTGCCGAATTGCTACTTAACGCAAGTTTTTTAGATAGCTGATTATCGTTTGCAGCGCCGTAATAATCATATAATTCTTGCATTTGCTCATCAAAAGCGTCCATTTTATCCCCTTTCTCTAATACTAAAAAATAATTAGTAAAATACTAAATTTATCTTGACATACTCAGAAAAATTTAGTATAATTCAAATATCAATTAAGCAATTATACCAAAAAGGACGAAAAATGAACGAGAATTTGATTAAAGAAGCTTGTATGGAGCTTTGTAAAACAAAATACGAGATCGAAGAGTTAGGTAAGAAATGCGAAAAATTAAAAAAACTTATCGGCTACTCATTAAGCGGCGGCGACATGTCTAAATTTGAAAAATGCCCCGATTTGAACGAGGCTTTAAAGATAGCGACTAATCTACCTCGTCATCTGTATTTTGCGTTGTGAGATAGCTTGTTAGATAGCTTAGCTGCTCGTTTATATGCGCGATGTTTGCTTCTATGCTTTCGATGCGTTTTAGCAGGTTTTCGCGCTGAGAGTTGGCTTCGTCGGTTAGTTTTACGAGTTTTTTAAACTCTTTTAAGATTTTATCTTGGGTATCCATAGATAAGTCCTTTTAGTTGAATTTGTTTTTGGCGAATGGATTATAACGAAAAAGGGCTTTTTTATGAGTATTTTTGAAAGGATAAAAGATGAAACGAGACAAATTTATAAACGACATTTTGGGGATAGAGACAGCTCAAAAAGTGAACGAGAGCGGCTACGTAATCATCTCAAAACAGCGATACAAGAGACTTACGGCGGTGTATGCTAGTTTTAAAAAATTGCTTCCCACTCGCTTAAGTCGCAAGGCTCGTCGTGATCCTCGTCATCCCAAAGGTCAAAGCCTGTGTAGCCGTGATAAACGTCGTCTGCGGCTAATGACGCGCTGGCATACGTTCCGTAAAGCTCGTCATTTACGAAGAGCCCAAAATGTCCGTAGCTAAGCGGTGCGATAAAAAAGCTTGTTTCGTCGTTGATCTCGTAGCGGTATTTCATTGTTTTAGCTCCTTTTGGGTTGTTGATTTTGCACTCAAATTTTACCCAAAAAAGGGGCTTAAAGAGCGAAATTTGAAAGGATGAGAGATGACAAAAGACGAGTTCTTACAAGAATCGTATTTGAACGTCGCGGTCAATGAGGAGCTGGAGCGCGAGATCGCCAGGCGAAAAGCGATATGCCAAAAGTTAATCAGGCTAATAAACAGCGATTTGGGCGAGGAGTTTTTGAAAGATTGCGAGGATTTTAAGGACGCGATGCAGAAATTTGAACTCAAATACGGATTTTTGATTTGAAATTTAAAGGAGGCGAGTTGATGAAAACTCTAGCGCAGTTAATTTACGAAAAAACAAGATGGACGATGAAAGACTACTGCGAAATGCGCGGGATCAAAAGCACGGGCGGCTTAAAAGGCGGATACGTTAGCAAAGAGAACGCGAAAATACTAGAAAGCGACGGGATCGAGTGGCGCGCGGCTAAAAACGTCCGAGTGGGCGACGGCACGTGCGCGGGATATGTTTTTTTGAACAAAAACAAGAAAGCGAGTTAAAAATGCTAAATAAAAAAGCGGTTGATTTTGCGATATTTCAAGCAAAAATGGCGATGGCTGGGTTTGAGGTTAAACTAACTCCAAAGGGCGAGATCCGCGGGATTAAACGCGGCGCAAAGCTAGGCAAGGCGGAGGCAAAAAGTGCAAATAATCCAAATTTTAAAACAAATTCTCTCGCATCGCTCAGTTGAGCCGTGCCGGGCAAAAGATAGGAAATTTAAGGGCGCGAGCGGCGCGATCTTTAACGGGTCGCACTACTACGTAAATGCGGACGGGTTTATCGCGTGCAGGCTAGGCGGCGCGATCGTGGATATAAAGGAAAAAACATGCTAATTCAAAATTTAAAGAGGTTTTTTGAAGTCAAGGCGGGGATCGAGAGAATAGACGAGCAGATAAAAGAGCTCAAAGAGGACAAAAAAAGCTACCTTGAAACTCTCGAAAACCTAGAGCGCGAGCTAAAGCGAGAGCTAAACACGGACGACTTATCGGACGTCCAAATCTCGCACGGGCTTAAGATGTCCATCGAGGTCGCAAAAAAAGAGGCGGGTAATGAGTAAAAATTTAAGCGATGCGTTAAAAAACGCCAAAGACGAGATCAAAGAGCTAATCGCCTCATTTTTTGAGGAGATTGAAGAGGGTCTCGATGAGCTTGTCTTGCTCGTAGAACAAAACGAAACTGAGCAAGCGGACGACCTAATCACTGAAATCAAACAAAAAATGGATAGTTGGCTCGCGGTGCAGTAAATGAAGCCCAAAACGCCTAAATTTAGCGCAGAGGACATTGTCGATTGCGGGATAGATAGCATCCGTTTTGTGATGCCTAAGGCCACGCTAAACGGCTTTTTAAAGAAGATTGAACTTTTGGGAAGGCTGCGGCTAATAAGTCGGAATAAAACGGTTAAGGATTATGCGGAGTATAAGCTAAAGGGCGCAAATAAGCCGCTTTTTGATGCGGATGAAAAGCACCCGTGCAAAATCCGATATGTCAGCTTTAAGCGCGGCACGAGAAGCTTAAGCAACACGATGCTGGTGGTCGAAAACTCAAGCGAGTTAAACGATCTTTGCAAGAAGCGTAAAAAGCCCTTTGGCTATTACGTTTGCGTTGTCTTTGCGGGGCTGTTTCAGCCAAGCAGGGATATTTACAAAGAAACTTACCGAATTTTGGGCAAGTTTTTACGGCGTTTTAAGCCTTATAGCTGGGATGTCGCGGTGGATTTTAAAGACCCTTGCGACGTGAATTCTAAAGCCAAAGGCAAATTTAAAGAGTCCGTAAAAGAGTGCGCCGATGACGTGATCAGTTTTAAAACTAGCATTTACGCCAATCGCGGACTAAAAAGCGGGAAGTTTTATGCCGTGGACAAGGTTTGTTTATACGACAAATTCGAAAAGCAAACGAACTACCACAAGCAAAAAATAGACGAAAAATTTAAGGACTGGAAGCGCCTTGAAGTTACGTTTAGGCTCAAGGGTAAATTTATGGATTTTATCGAAAACGAGAACTTTAAGGAGTGCGTTGAGGTGATGGACGAGATCGCGGATAAGCTCACGGGCGAGTTTCCTTTTGGCGTCTATCTTGGCAAATTTAACGAGCAAATCGCATATTTCAGGGATATGCGCAAGCGATTAAATTTAAGCAAAACTATTTTTTAAAGGGTAAAAAGTGGGAAAATTTAACGTAGACGAGCACATAAAGGCGCTTAAAGTTTGTAAATACTTCACGATCGAAGGTATAGAAAATTTAATCAAAAGGTATCCGAACGAGGAGCATATAAAAATCGCCATGCAGATCAAGGCAAAAAACGAAAAGCCGATCGAGGGCGCGGCAAACGAGGAGTGAAAATGCATCAAAATCAAATAAATTTTATCAGCTACGCGCAGGCGGCAAAAATGCTAGGCGTTGCGGTGGTAACGATCAAGAAGTGGGCGCAAAAAGGCCTTATTAAGCGCTATGCCGTAACCGGTCGCAGCGTGTTTGTCGATAAAGATGAGATTTTAGAGATGATTAGGGAAAGAGGGGCATGAAAAATTTAAATGGGAACCCGCGCAGCAGGGCTTTAGGTGGGTGCAGGGAGCGAAGCTACCGCCCGCAGTCCGGGCTTTGCTCGGGTGAGGAGTAAAAAATGAACGTCATAAATCAAGTCGTAGCGAATGATTACGCCATTTATAACGGCGATAGCTGCGAGGTCGTTAAGGCTCTAAATGATGAGAGCGTAGGATATATCATTTACTCGCCGCCGTTTGATAGCCTTTATACTTATTCGAATTCCGATCGAGATATGGGCAACTCCGAAAAGGGCGAGTTTATGGAACATTTTGCGTTTTTGGCCAAGGATCTATTTCGCATCCTAAAAAGCGGGCGGCTTATGAGTTTTCATTGCATGAATTTGCCGACTTCAAAGGTTAGAGACGGATTTATCGGAATTCGCGATTTTCGCGGCGAGTTGATACGCCTTTTTGAGAGCGTGGGCTTTATTTTCCACTCCGAAGTTTGCATCTGGAAAGATCCCGTAATCGCTCAACAGCGCACCAAGGCGCTCGGCCTGCTTCATAAGCAACTCGTAAAAGATAGCGCGATGAGCCGCCAAGGGATACCCGACTATCTCGTCACGATGAGAAAGCCGGGCATAAACGCCGAGCCGATCGAGGGTGGGCTAAAATACTACTGCGGCGACGGTGCGCCTATCGCCTCTAAATTTGATGAAGAAAAAGGCAATCTAAACCGCGGCAGTATCGAAGTGTGGCAAAGATACGCAAGCCCGGTTTGGATGGACATCAATCCAAGCAATACGCTAAGCCTAAAAGGTAGCCGCGACGACGAGGACGAGAAGCATATTTGCCCTCTCCAGCTTGACGTTATAGAGCGCGCGCTTCAACTATGGACGAACGAGGGCGACGTCGTATTTACTCCGTTTTTGGGTATCGGTAGCGAGGTTTATCAATCTCTAAAAATGAACCGCAAGGGGATAGGCATCGAGCTAAAGAGCTCTTATTTTAACGTTGCGGCAAAAAACTGCGAGCTAGCCTTGCGAGAGCGCGCCCAAGGATCGCTTTTTTAAAGGCTTACAGTGGATAAGGCAAAAGAAATTCAAGACTTCTACGCGAATAAAGTTAAGGGTGCGTGCAGGCCTGAGATTAGGCGATATAGCGCGCTTCAAATGGCGTTTTTCAAAGCAAAGAGATCGGGCGAGGACATAAGCGTCCTAAAACAAGAGCTAGAAAACGCGAGGCGCGAAGCGATGATAAAAGCGATCGGATGTTTGGACGAGCGTGAGCATTTTGAGGTTATAGCCACGTTAAGCGATGACGGCAAAATCCGCTCAATGCCAGATTTTTTCAAGAATTGTATTATTTGATAAAAGGAAATTTTATGCAATATGAAGACTTTTTAAAGACGAAACAAAAGCGGGCAAGCTTTAAAAGCATCGAAATTTCGCGAGACGAGTTAAACGGCGCGCTGTTTGATTATCAAAAAGATCTCGTTTATCTTGCGCTTAAAAAGGGGCATTTTGCGATATTTGCTATGACGGGCAGCGGCAAAACCGCGATGCAAGGCGAATGGGCTTATCAAATTTGGCTAAAAGAGCGCGCGCCCGTGCTCATCGTGACGCCTCTTGCCGTCGCTTTTCAGAGTATCGAGGAAATAAAGCACATCCTAGGATATGACGTTAAATTTTGCGAAAGCGCGGAAGACGTGGTAAACGGGCTAAACATTACCAATTATGAAAAGCTGGATAAATTTGACCCAGACGCGTTTGTTGCGCTAGTCCTGGACGAGAGCTCAAGGCTAAAAAGCTATACCTCGGCCACGCGAAATTTAATCATCGAAAATTACAAACACACGCCTTATAAGCTCGCATGCTCAGCCACTCCAAGCCCGAACGACTACACGGAGCTAGGCAATCACACGGAGTTTTAAACGTGATGAGCTTGTCCGAAATGCTCTCGATGTATTTTGTGCACGACGGCGGCGATACGTCCGAATGGATACTAAAAGGCCACGCTGTTAAGCCGTTTTGGAAATTTATCAGCTCGTGGGCGGTGTTTTTTACAAAACCCTCCGATCTAGGGTATAGCGCCGAAGAGGATGCTAAATTTAAGCTACCGCCGCTAAAAATGCAGCACGTCGAAGTTGAAAGCCAAAGCAAGGACTCGCTTTTTGCGATCGCCGCGCAAACCTTGCAAGAGCGCAGACAAGCCAAAAAAGATAGCCTAGAGCAAAGATGCGAAAAAGTGGCCGAGATTTGCAATGCGTCAAACGAGAATTTTTTGATTTGGTGTGAGCTAAACGACGAGGGCACAATGCTCAAAAAGCTAGTGGCGGGTAGCGTGGAGATCAAGGGAAGCGATAGCGACGAGTTTAAGGCGCGCGCGATGAGCGATTTTGCAAACGGCAAAATAAAATGCCTCATCACAAAACCCAAGATCGCGGGCTTTGGTATGAACTGGCAAAAACACTGCGCAAACGTGATTTACGCCTCACTATCGGATAGCTTTGAGGGATTTTTCCAAAGCTTGCGCCGCGTCTATCGCTACGGCCAAACGCGAGAAGTAACCTGCTATATCATTACGAGCGAAGCCGAGGCAAACGTGATAGCAAATATCCGCCGCAAAGAGGCAGAATTTTACAAAATGATCGAGGGCTGTTTAGAGCAAACGCGCGAGCTGGTGCTAAGCGAGATCAAGCGCGTAAGCCGAGAAAAAAGCGAATATAATCCGAGCGTAGTGATGAGCTTGCCGGAGTTTTTAAAAGCCGTTTAGGAGGCAAAAATGAACCTAGAAATTTTTAAAAACGATAACTTTGAGATCAGGGTTGTGGTAAGTGAGTCGGGCGATCCGCTTTTTTGCTTAGCCGACATTTGCAGAGTTTTGGAAATCCAAAACGTTACCGACGTCAAAAATGCGATAAAAAGGGAGTTTGATGATGGCCTAGATTTAACCTACCCCATCTTTGACAGCTTAGGCAGGGAACAAAACGCGACTTTTGTCACCGAGTCGCAGCTTTATTTCGTGCTCATGCGAAGCGACAAGCCAAACGCGAGGGGCTTTAGAAAATGGGTCAATGTCGAAGTTTTGCCGTCTATTCGCAAACACGGCGGCTATTTGACGCAAAAAAAGATTGATGAGGTGTTAAGCGATCCCGATACGATCATAAAACTAGCGCTTGATCTGAAAGCTCAAAGAGCAAAAACTCAGGAGTTAGAGCGCGAAAAAGCGGCAAATTTACCTTATATTACCTTCGCCAAAGCCGTCGAAGCAAGCGCGACGAGCATCAATATCGGCGACTACGCAAAAGCCCTATGCGACGACAAGCGCATCAGAGTAGGGCAAAAACGGCTCTTTAGCTGGCTGCGAGATAGCGGATATTTGCAAAAAGACAATAAACCATATCAGAAATACGTCGATAACGGATACTTTGAGCTTGTGATGAACGTGATAGCCACCACAAAAGGCAATCTGCAAACCTTTACGACGAAAATCACTAGCAAAGGGCAAGTAGCGCTCGCGCCTAAAATAGAGCAATTTTTCTCAAAGAGCGCGTAAAATTTAGTCGAAATTTAGTAAAATAATATAAAGGTAGAAAATGAAAAAAAACATAAAAGATATAACCGAAGTAGAAATAAGGTGCAAAACATGCAAGACTAAGATCACGTTTGACATCAAAGAGCGCAAGAAAAGCTTTAGCTTTTGCCCTAATTGCGGCGGAGGATTTTTTGATGACGATACGAATTTGCTTAATGATTTTGACGAGATATTTTATCGCTTAAATCATATCAAAAACATAGAATTTAGCTTTATTTGCGATGATGAAAAGGATAAGCGATGAAAAAGAACATAAAAGAGATTAAAGAACTTGAATTTAAGTGTGATAATTGCGGAACTAGGGTTATATTCGACTTTGAAAACAGAAAGAGGACGATAACCAGATGCCCTAACTGCGATTTTGCGTTTTTTAGGGGTGATAGCGACGTATTAAGCGCGCTTGATGATGTATTTTTTAGGCTAAAAGACACTAAGGGGTTACAAGTGAGCTTTATTTGCGACGATGAAAAGGGAAAAAATGACAAGTGAAAATTTTATAAAAATATGTAAAAAATATGCAAAAGAAAATAATAAATGGCTACATCCTACCAATTTAGAGGCGATATTGCCGTTTTATCAGAGGTTTAAAAAATACTGTATCGAAAATCTGCGCAATGAGGACGACGAGGATAGCGTCTTTGATTGGCTTGAAGACAACAGGCACAGCCCTGATCTTATGATAGAAAATCCCAATGCGATTAACAAAGGCAATGACCCGACGGACGGGTTTAAAATTTTAATCCTAGGGCAACTTAGGCACGATATAAATCCGGTCACGCCGATAAGGCGAGGTAACGAAAAAGAGCTCATAAAAGAAATAAACGCCAAAATCAAAGAGATAGTCGGATACGATACCTTTTTTCATGAAGGCGATAATCATATAGAATTTAAAGATAAGAAGCAAAACGATTTATACGTGATTGAGTGGCATTTTGATCCAAATTACAAAGAGAATAATATAGTTAAACGGGTGTGCGCCGAGCTAGGCATCACGCAGCGAGAGCTTGCGGAGAGGATAGGAATGAGCGAAGGCGGCTTGCGATCTGCGTTATCGCTTGGTAAAATAACGCCGCAAGTCGAAAAGGCGTGCAAAATGGTTTTAAAAATTTACGAGCTTGAAAAAGAGCTTGAAAATTACAAAATCTTACAAAGTGCCTTAAAATCGATGATTGTTTAATGCCTAATATTTCTAGGCATTAAATATCTTAAAATCAAACATTTCTTTGTTTTTATTATTGTAAAATAAAACAAAAGCTCTTGACTTATATTTTATAAACTGATATAATTCCTGCATAAATATATTAAATCAAAACAAAGGGAATTAAATGCAGTCATTATTTCAAATGCCCCAAGTCGAAATTTTAAATTTCCGAACATTTACTTCTGAGTATGTGGCTCAACGTTATGACGTCACACTAAAAACAATTCAGGCGCATAAAATTGAGCATGCGGATGAGTTGATTGAAAATATTCATTTTATAATCCAAAAGAATGAGCGAAATCGTCCTCTGATCAAATGGACTCTCCGCGGCATTATCAAACTGGGCATGTTTATCCGCTCGAAAGAAGCGAAAAACTTCAGACTTTGGGCTGAGATGGAGCTAGAAAAAACGATATTAGGCGAGCTTGAGAGCGCAAAAGAGGCAAGGGCGCGAAATCTAACGCTGGCGGATAAGGTGATCTCGCTCGAAGCCGCCGCCAAGCTCGAAGCCAAAAATCACAAGAACGCGGTAAACGGATACCGCTCGCAAATATCTAGGCAAAACAATCAAATAGCGACGCTAAAGCGCGAACTGGCTAAATTTGAAGACAAAAAACAAAGAATGGGCGACATAAGCTACGAAAATTTAAAGGCTCTTTACCACAACACAAGACTGGACTCCGAGTATTTTAAAAAGCAGTATAAAGAAAAAGAGCTCAAAGAGCGCGCGATCGGCGAGGCGCTAAGCCGGATAAACGGACACGTGAAATCGCTAATAGACTACATTTACGACTAAAGCGCGTCTAAATAGTCCGCCCACCACTGCATCATTGCGCGCATTTGGGCTAGGTTTTGGGCACGGTTGTAAGCGGCGCGGATCTTGTCCGTGCCTTTGTGCGCGAGGCATTTTTCTATGATGTCGAAATTTAGCCCGTGAGTGTCGATGTTTTCATTGCAAACGGTGCTAAACATGGCGCGAAAGCCGTGCGACACGATCTCGTCTTTGCTAAACCCCATCCGGCGAAGCGCGACGTTTAGGGTGTTTTCGCTCATATACCGGGCTGAGCCGTAAAGCGAGCCGAAAAGATAAATTTGATCTAGATTGTAGCCTTTGTATTCTTTTAGCAGCTCTAGGGCTTGACGCGATAGTGGCAGAGTAAAAGCCTCCCGCATTTTCATATCGCCCGCGGGGATGCTTATGATGCCCTCGTCAAAGTCGATATACTCCCATTTTGCGCTTCTGACGTTAAAGGGGCGTAGCGCGGTGAGGACTGCAAATTTAAGGGCGTATATGGTGCGAACGTCGCCGCTGTATTCGTCTATACTTTGCCAAAGAGCCTTAATATCGGCGTTTTTGGTAAGCGTCGCGTAGTTTTTCTCTTTTACTTTTTTAAACGTGAAGCGGTAGTTAATGCTCGCGATCACGTTATTTGGCGCGATATAGTAGGCTGATTGCCAAATTTGATTTAAAAGCGAATAGAGCCGCTTCATCATCTCAAGGCTACCTTTTGCCTCTATCTTTTTTAAAATTTCGATGACGTCGGTTACGGTGATGTCCGTGATGCTTCTATTTTCAAAAAACGGATAAGCATACATCTCAAGCAGCCTTTTATCTCTATATAGGGTATTTGGCTCTACGCTAGCGGCTTTTATTTCAAGCCATCTTTGTGCGAGCTTTTTAAAATTAGCCTGCTCGTTTATCTCGCTCTCGCGCTTGACGTCGATGCCGTCTCTTACCTTTTGCTCCAGTTTAAACCTCTCCTCGCGCGCCATTGCCAAACTAAACTCGGGAAAATCGCCCAAATTTAGCCTTTTGATTTTATTATCGGCCGGGCTTTTGTATTCGAGAGCAAAATATTTACGACCGCTAGGATCTACGAAAATATATAATCCTCTGCCGTCGCTTTTTTTGTAAATTTTATCCTTTGGCTTTAATCCTCTGATCTCTCTATCTGTTAGCGGGGTGGGTATCTTTGGCATTTTTTACGGAGTCCTTTTGTGCTTTTTTGTTTTGCTCCGTTATTATTCCGTAAAAAATGGATATTTGCAAATATATTTTTATATCCGTTAGTATTTTTAAATATACGCAAAAATATCTTTAAAATCCGTCTATATCGGGGCTTTTTTATGTTTTTGGACGTTTTGGGAAGTTTTAAGAAGTAGTATAA